>JBJSYU010000590.1:0-14393 GCA_046089945.1 Candidatus Methylumidiphilus sp. | reverse complement strand
GCGGGATTTGACGGCGGGGAGGCGTGAAAATGGGGGTGGGTATCGGTGTCGGGTTGACTATTGGCGTTGGCTTTGGAATGGCGACTCGCGGCGCTTCACGCGGAATAAACTGGCCCGACCGCTCCCATTCCGCCACATGCGCAAACCGCTCCTGAATCTTGGCAATCTCCGCAAGGTGCGGCAGTTCGCCCGGCACATGGCCTTCGGCATAGCGGTTTTGCCAGTCCGCCGCCAAATCATATAGAAAGGTTTCCAGCGGGTTTTCGCTGACGATGTCGCGCCGTTGCGCATCCAAGTGGTCTAGCAGTTTGCGCAGCATCACGCCGAGGGCGAATAGATCCACGCTGTAATTGAGCCGTTGCCACGCTTGAGGCGGTTTTCCCGCTTTGCCTTTTCGAGCTAAACGCTGGTTTTCCTCCTCCACAAGCTGGTCTTCACGCAGAATGGCTTTGAAATACGGCGAGATATAATCCGCCGCCGCTGCATCGGGGGCTATCGGCAGGGCTTGCGTGAGTTCCCAAGTGCGGGTATCGGGCCAGACCGAAAACGAGAAGTCGATCAGGCTGAGGCGGGCGTAATCCAGCCGCAGGCCATCCTCAGTCAAGGGGGTGCCGAGATAACCTAAGCAAATATTATCGGCTTTGATATCGCAATGGATGATGCCGTCTTGGTGCAGGCCGTGCAAAGCTTGCAGGCAGGCGCAGAGCAGGCGGGCGATGTCGGCGTGGTCGGCGAACAACGGGCCGATGCGGTCGGGCCGGTGGGCGGGGCTGACGCGCAGCTTGAGCCAGTTGTCCAGCGACGGCCCGGCGTCTTGCGTGTCCACTTGCTTGACCGCCGCGCCGCCGTATTCGACCCGTTTTGGGCGGGCGACCTGCGGGGTTTTGACGCTGGCGAAATGGCTGACAAAGCGGATTTCGCGTTCCGTCCAATAGCTGAAATCCCTGCCGTCGGCGGTTTTCAGAAAGCGTTTGCGATAGAAGCCTAGCCCGTCGTCATCAAGCTGGCGCTCGACTTCGACATAGTCGAACTGGCGAATCTGCCAGTGTGTGCGGCCATCGAGAAAGAAAAACTGCTGCAATGCCGGGTGGTGCGGGTTCAAGCGGGCCTCCTGCTTGGCCGGTGTCTAAGGGATTGAATCGGGGGATTTATTGTAACTGTTTCCGGCAAACGTCTTTCCTGAGTTTGCGGCAGCGGGCTAGTTTGCCATCCTTGGACGCTGGATTCCGGCTTCCCGGCCGGAATGACGGCGATTTGGCGGGGCCGTCAACGCCCGCTGCGCGCCACCGCCGCCGCCATCGCCGCCAGCGAAGCCGCGTCCGCCAGCCGGTGGTTGTCGCCGGTCACGGTCAACACCGATTCGTCCAGGCCGCTGTTGCGCAACAGTTCCAAGGTGTCGGCGAACGGGATCACCTCGTCGGCGCGGCTGTGCAAAATCTGCGTCGCCGGTTTGACGCAGGCAACCTGCCCCCAGCGTTTCCAGGCCGGACACAGCAGCACCAGCGGCACGTCGGCGGAATCCAAGTTCATCGCCAGCGACCCGCCCCGGCTGGAACCTGTCACCAGTTCCGGGCGGATGCGCAAAAATTCTGCCTGCGCGATGCGCAGCGCTGCGTCAAAGTCGTCGTCGGGCAGTTCGGGTTCAATGATTTCATGGCCTTGTGCGGCCAGATAACTCGGCTTCACGCCGCCACAGGTGGAATTCCAGCCGTGCAAATATAAAATTTTCATGAGGTTCTCAGGGTTGGGTTTGCTGATCGACGTAGCGCCGGCATCTTGCCGGCGATGACATTAAGCCGGAGAACGGCAGGTCGGCGCTATCTTGCCGCGACCGGTTGCCGGCAAGGATGCCGGCGCTACGACCGCAGCGCCGATGCTGCGTAACATCGGTTAGGAAAAAACGCCGCACAGTAGCGCGTTTCGCGGGGGTGGACAAGGGCGGGCGCTGGGGTATCATCGTAGCCCCCAAGCCCTTGCCCGACCCCCTGCCCGATGGCTATTCCCCGGCCCAAAACCAGCGCCGCCGACTATCTCGATTTTGAGCGCGCCGCCGCCGAGCGCCATCAATTTGTCGATGGCGAAATTTTTGCGATGGCCGGCGAAAGTCTGGCGCACAGCACGATCAACGCCAATCTGTTGATTGCCTTAGGTTCGCGGCTGCGCGGCCAGCCTTGCCGGGTGTTGTCGCCGAACATGAAAATCCGCAGTGGCCCGGCGGATGTCCGCAGCAGCAAAGGCTTATACTCCTATGCCGATGTTTCCGTGGTCTGCGGGGTGCCGCGTTTCCATGACGGGCATCAAGATGTGTTGCTGAATCCGAGCTTAATCGCCGAAGTATTGTCGCCGTCCACCGAAGCCTTTGACCGGGGCGACAAGTTTCTGCGCTACCGCGCCCATATTGACAGTTTCACCGATTATCTGCTGGTTTCCACCGCTGCGCCACGGGTGGAGCATTTCACCCGCGAAGCGGCAAACCGCTGGGTTTATACCTGTTTGGAAGGCTTGCAAGAATGCCTGCTGTTGCCGAATATCGGCATACAATTGGACATGGCTGAATTATTTGAATGTGTGGAATTTACAGCATGAATGAACTCGCCCACAAATGGCAACAGTCGCACATGTCGGACGCGGGCAAATCCGCCAACGACGAGCCGGTCAAGGAAAAGCAATTTCGTTTGCACAGCCGATATCAACCGGCGGGCGACCAGCCGCAGGCGATAGCGCAGTTGGTTGAAGGCATACGCGATGGCGAATTGCACCAGACCTTGCTTGGCGTCACCGGCAGCGGCAAAACCTACACCGTCGCCAACGTCATCGAGCAAATCCAGCGCCCGACTTTGATTATGGCGCACAACAAAACCCTGGCCGCACAGTTGTATGGCGAGATGAAGGAGTTTTTCCCGGAAAACGCCGTCGAGTATTTCGTCAGTTATTACGACTATTACCAGCCGGAAGCCTATGTCGCCTCATCCGACACGTATATCCAAAAAGACGCCTCGCTGAACGAGCATATTGAGCAAATGCGGCTGTCAGCGACCAAAGCCTTGATCGAACGGCGCGATGTGGTGATTGTCGCCACCGTGTCGGCGATTTATGGCTTGGGCGAACCGGCTTCCTATTTTGAAATGGTGCTGCATTTGGTGCGCGGGGATTTGATGGATCAGCGCAAGTTGTTGCGGCGGCTGACGGAGTTGCAATATACCCGCAACGACACCGAATTGCGACGGGCGACCTTCCGTGTGCGCGGCGAGGTGATTGATATTTTTCCGGCGGAATCGGAAAGCGAAGCCTTGCGGGTGGAATTGTTTGACGATGAGATTGAACGGTTGTCGCTGTTTGACCCGCTGACCGGGGAAATCTTAAGCCGCATCGCCCGCTACACCGTGTATCCGAAAAGCCATTATGTCACGCCTAGGGAAAAGATTTTGGCGGCGGTGGATGAAATCAAGGTGGAACTGAAAGAGCGGCTGGAGGTGTTGCGCAACGCCAATAAATTAGTCGAGGCGCAACGGCTGGAGCAGCGGACGTTGTTTGATTTGGAGATTATTTTGGAGGTGGGGTATTGCTCCGGCATCGAAAACTATTCCCGCCATTTGTCCGGGCAGCAGCCGGGCGAGCCGCCGCCGACTTTGTTTGATTATCTGCCGGTGGATTCGCTGATAGTCATTGACGAGAGCCACCAGACTATCCCGCAGATTGGCGGCATGTACCGGGGTGATCGTTCACGCAAAGAAACCCTGGTTGAATATGGTTTCCGCCTGCCGTCGGCGCTGGATAACCGCCCCTTGCGCTTTGAGGAATTCGAGTCGCGCGCGCCGCAGCGGATTTATATCTCGGCGACGCCGGGGCCGTATGAGTTGGAGCATTCCGGGGCGGTGGTCGAGCAAGTCGTGCGCCCGACCGGGCTGGTGGACCCGGACGTGGAAATCCGCCCGGCGGCGACGCAGGTGGATGATTTGTTGTCGGAAATCCGTTTGCGCGCGGCGCGGCAGGAGCGCGTGTTGGTGACGACCTTGACCAAGCGCATGGCCGAGGATTTGACCGAGTACCTGCTCGACCACGACATCGGCGTGCGCTATCTGCATTCCGACGTGGAGACGGTGGAGCGCGTGGAGATCATCCGCGATTTGCGGCTGGGCAAATTCGACGTGTTGGTCGGCATCAACCTGCTGCGCGAGGGGCTAGACATTCCCGAAGTGTCGCTGGTGGCGATTTTGGACGCCGACAAGGAGGGCTTTTTGCGTTCGACGGTGTCGCTGATCCAGACCATGGGCCGCGCCGCCCGCAATCTGCACGGCAAGGCGATTTTGTATGCCGACAAGCTGACCAAGTCCATCGAGAAGGCCATCGAGGAGACCGACCGCCGCCGCGCCAAGCAAATCGCCCACAACGCCGAGCATGGCATCACCCCGACCGGCGCCAGCCGCAATGTCACCGACGTTTTGGAGGTGCCAATCCCCGGCGCCGGCGGCCAGTACGCCTACAAACCGAAACAGAAAGTCGCCGAAAAAACGGCGGCGTATCAGCCACGCAATCCTGGCGAAGCGACTAAACTGGTCAAACTTTTGGAGGAGAAAATGTACGCCTGCGCCCGCGACTTGGAGTTTGAGGAGGCCGCTAGGCTGCGCGACGAGATCAAGCGTGTCCAAGCCGAAGCGTTTTTGGTCTGACCCGCCTGCCTAAACACTTTTTTTCAATCACCTTAAAGAGGAGATTTAGCCATGACCCACCCCACCATTTCCAGCCCCGCCGAAGCCGAAGCCGTCCTTAAAGAATGCGAATGCGGCAAGAAAGTAGCCGCCTGCGGCAGCACCGAAATCTGCCTGACCTGCATGCGCAAGCTCAACCCCAAGGAATTCCGCGAGACCTTATATGATTTGTTGAACACATGGACGGCCAACCGCCCGGATGTCGAGGTCGATGAGTTGCACAGCCTGTGTCCGGCGATTAGTTCGATGATTCATTTGCAATCCAGAAACTCGTCCGCCGCCCAGGGCGAAATCAGAGCGACCGCTTAAGCCAGAAAGTCCGCCCACAATCCTCTGAGACCGTGATGAAAATCCCCGGCACACACAAAATCGCTTACGTGGAAAAGATTAAGCTGCGCGCTTGCGACCTGAGGCCGGGGATGTATGTGTGCGAGTTGGATTGCCCTTGGCTGGATACGCCGTTTTTTTTGCAGGGCTTTGAAATTACCTCCGATGCCGATATTGAGGCCGTGATGCAGCATTGCGAGCATGTCTATATCGATGTGCATCGCACCCGACTCATCATGGCCAACTTCGGCGCCGGGCGGGCCAACGCCAAATCTAACAAACAAAAGCCGGCATTCGACCGGAAAGAGTTGCAGGCGTCCGCTTCCGCGCACAAGCAAACCACGCAGTTGTTCAAGTCGTTCGCCGATGAAATCCGCTTCGGCCATGCGCCTAAGTTGCACATTGCCAAAGCGGCGGTGGCGGAATGCGTGGCGGTGGTGATGGCCAATCCGACCGCCACATTGCTGATGGCGCGCTTGCGTGATAAAGACGAATACACCAGTCAACACGCTTTCAGCGTGTGCATTTATTCGATTATCTTGGGCAGGGAGTTGGGGTATGATATCGCGCAATTGGAAAACCTCGGCATGTGCGGCTTGCTGCATGATGTCGGCAAGCTGGAAATTGCCGATGCCATTTTGAATAAGCCAGGCAAACTTACGCCTGAGGAAAGCGCCATTATGCAAGGCCACACCTTGCTTGGTCGGGATATTTTAATGTCGGGCCGCGATGTTTTCAGCGGCGCGGTCGATGTCGCCTGCGGACATCACGAAAACCTCGATGGCAGCGGGTATCCGCGTGGCCTGCACGAAAATCAGATCAGCACGAATTGCAAAATTGTCGCCGTCGTGGATAAGTATGACGCCCTGACCACGCACCGCCCGTATCGACCAGGGCAAGATCATTTGAGCGCGGTGTCGGTGTTGAACAAGCTGGCTAAGGAAAACAAAATAGACCGCCAGCTTAAAGCCAGTTTCATTACCTATCTAGGCGTGTATCCGCCGGGTAGTGTCGTCGAGTTGAATTCCGGGGAAATCGCCATCGTTATTGGCGCCGAGCCGGCTCATCGGCTGGAGCCGCAATTGCTGGTGGTGCGCGACCCGGACAGGAATCCGATCCAGCGTTTTGTCGATTTGCGCGACTACAGCAAACATTCCAGCGGCCGGCCTTGCCGCATCATCGCCGTGCGCAGCGCCGAGGATTTCGGCCTTGACGTGGGCGAGTATTACGATCTGATCGCGCAGGCGGTTTAATGGCTTTTTTCCAACTGACGATGGGTCTCGTGACTTTCATGACACTAGAGCAATACGCCAATTTAGCCCAACAAATCCGCCCGGCATTCCAAGCCAAGATGCGCGAGGAACGCCTGCCTGTGGCGGCGGAAGCTGCCTTAAGCCGCTGTTATCTGCCGCTGGCGCATTGGCTGCACACGCAAAAACCAGCGGGCCGGACGCTGGTATTGGGCGTCAACGGCGCGCAGGGTTCGGGTAAATCGACCTTGTGCGCGTTCCTGACGCTCATTTTGCGCGAGGCTTACGGCTATAATGTCGCCGGCCTTTCCATCGACGATTTGTACCTGACCCGCGCCGAGCGGCTGCACCGGGCGCAAACTGTCCATCCGCTGTTCGCCACACGCGGCGTCCCCGGCACCCATGATGTGGCTTGGGGCTTGCGCCTGTTGGACGCCTTGACCGGCCAAGCAAGCGGGCCGGTCGCCCTCCCCTGTTTCGACAAAGCCGCCGACGACCGCCGCCCAGAAGCCACTTGGCCGCTGGCGCAGGCGCCGGCCGATGTGGTGATTTTGGAGGGCTGGTGCGTCGGCCTGAAGCCGCAGGCCGAGGCCGCGTTGGATGAACCGGTCAATGATCTGGAGCGCGACGAAGACAGCGCGGGCGTCTGGCGTCGGCAGGTCAACCGCCAGCTTGCCGGGCCTTACGCCGAGTTGTTTGCGCGGCTGGATCGGCTGCTGTTCTTGCGTGTGCCGAGCTTCGATTGCGTGTCGCGTTGGCGCGGGCTGCAAGAGCAAAAGCTGGCCGCGCAGGTGATGGACGCGCAAGCGCTGCACCGCTTCATCATGCATTACGAGCGGCTGACCCGGCATGCCCTGGACAATCTGGCCCAGCATGCCGATTTGACGCTGGATTTGAACGACAACCACGAACTGCCTTCTTTGATCTGAACCGCCCGCCATGACCATCCACATCTTTTCAGCCCCCTGTCCGAACCTTGATGGGCCTTGGCCCCGCGTCTGCTGCTTGAAATGAGCATGACCGGCCATCAGACCTTCACCGCCCCGCGCGCCGACGGCCAGCACACGCCGCTGTGCCTGTATCCGCCGCCGCCGGACATCGCCAAGCCGCCGCTGGCGCTGATTTCCCATGGCGCCGGCGGCAGCGAGATGGGCTACGGCTATCTGGCGCGGGCCTTGCAAACGGCTGGCTGGCGGGTGCTGGTGATGGCCCACGCCGAAAGCGGGCTGGAGGTGTTGCAGGCGAAGATCAAGGCGTCCGGCTTCCGCGACGGGCTGTTGGAATTGGTCAGTGATCCGGCGGTGTATCAGGCGCGGCTGCTGGACATCGCCGCCGCGCTGGACGCCGCCGAAACGCTGGGCCAATCCGATTACCGGCTGTTGCTCGGCCATTCGATGGGTTCGGCGACGGTGATGGTCGAGGCCGGGGTAGCCAACCATCTGGGCGCGTCCGGCCTAGACCGCTTCGACGCCTATGCCGCGCTGTCGCCGCATGGCCCTGGCCGCTGGTTTCCGCCGCAGGCGTGGCGGTCGATCCACAAGCCGATGCTGCTGGTGACCGGCACCGCCGACCAACCTTTGGAAGGCGATTGGCACAGCCGCCTGTTGCCGTTTGACGATCTGCCGCCGGGCGGCAAATGGCTGGCGGTCATCGCCAACGCCACGCACATGCACTTCGCCGGCATCGGCCCCGGCGTGCGGCAGACCGAAGACGCGACGACGGCGGTGCTGCTGGCGTTTTTGGCGGCCGTCCGCTCCGACACGCCCGCCGCGCCGCCGCCCGCCATCGCCCACACCACGCTCCGCGCCAAATAAGCCTTTCCCGCATCCTGACAACCATTCAAGAATCCCATGGCCAACCCTCCCGATATCCTGAAAAAAATCCTCGCCCGCAAACACGAAGAAATCGCCGAACGCCAAGCGCAGACGCCGTTTGAGGAACTGCGGCGGCAGGCGGAAGCCGCCGACGCGCCACGCGGCTTTGTGCAGGCGATGCGGGCGAAGATCGCCGCCGGGCAGGCGGCGGTGATTGCCGAAATCAAGAAAGCCTCGCCGAGCCGGGGCGTGTTGCGCGCCGACTTCCGCCCCGCCGACATCGCGCAAAGCTACGCGGCCGGCGGTGCCGCCTGCCTGTCGGTGCTGACCGACCGCGACTTTTTCCAAGGTTCGGAAGACTATTTGCAACAGGCCCGCGCTGCCTGCAAGTTGCCGGTGATCCGCAAAGATTTTCTGATCGACCCGTATCAGGTGTTAGAGGCGCGGGCCATCGGCGCGGATTGCATCCTGCTGATTGCCGCCGCGCTGGACGACGCGCCGCTGGCCGATTTGGCGCAGATGGCTGAAGGGCTGGGGATGGATGTGTTGGTGGAAGTGCATGATGCGGCGGAATTGGAGCGGGCGCTGCGGCTGGATTTGCCGCTGTTGGGCATCAACAACCGCAATCTGCGGACGTTCGAGGTGTCGCTGCGGACGACTTTGGATTTGCTGACGTCGATTCCGGCCGGCCGGATTGTTGTGACTGAAAGCGGCATTCTCGCCCCGGCCGATGTGGCCTTGATGCGTCAGGCCGATGTCCATGCCTTTTTGGTCGGCGAGGCGTTCATGAAGGCGGACGATCCGGGCGCGACGTTGCGGGAGTTGTTTGGGCTTTAAGTCTTTGCTCCCTCTCCCTCTCCCCACAGGGCGAGGGGACTTATCCAGTTCCTCCGCTAAGCCGCCCGCGCCTTGCCCACCCGGATGATGCTGTTCCAGTCGTAATCCAGCAGCTTGGCGAAATCATCGGCCGGCACCGGCGGGCTGAGCAGGAAGCCTTGCACCGCCTGGCAACCTTCGCCGCGCAAAAACGCCAACTGCGCGGCGGTCTCCACCCCTTCCGCCAACACCTTCAAATTCAGGCTGTGGCCCATGGCGATGATGGCGCGGACAATTTGCGCGTCGTTGACATCGGTGCAGATATCGCAGATGAACGACTGGTCGATCTTTAGCACATCGATGGGGAATTTCTTCAGATAACTCAGCGAGGAATAGCCGACGCCGAAATCGTCCACGGCGATGCGGATGCCGGCGCCGCGCAGTTGGTTCAGCGCATGCAAGGCCATCTCGGTGTTGTGCATCAGCGTGGCCTCGGTGATTTCAATTTCCATGCACTCCGGGCTGACCCCGGCCTCGTCCAGCACCCGCATGATGCGGCCAAAGAAATCCGGCTGGATGAACTGGCGCGGCGAGAAGTTCAAGGCGATGCGCGGCAGTTCACGCTCAGCCCCGACTTTTTCCCGCCAAGCCTTCCAATCCCGGCAGACCTGCCCCAGCACCCAATCGCCAATCGGTACAATCAGGCTGGTGTCCTCGGCGACGGGGATGAATTTGTTCGGCGGCGTCCAGCCCAGTTCGGGGTTGTTCCAGCGCAGCAAGGCTTCTGCGCCGACGATCTTGCCGCTGGGCAGGTCGATCTGCGCCTGGTAATAGACCAGAAACTCCCGGCTTTCCACGGCCTTGCGCAACGCGCTTTGGATGCGCAAGCGCTCGCTGCCGGCCGACAGCATCGCCTCTGAGAACATCTGCACATTGTCGCGGCCCAAAGATTTGGCGTGGTACATGGCGATGTCGGCATGCTTGATGAGGATGCCGGGGGTTTCGCCGTCCCAAGGATACAGCGCTACGCCGATGCTGGGCGTGACCGCCACCTCGTGGCCTTGCAGCGCGAAGGTCTGCGACAGCCGGCGCTGGATTTTTTCCGCCACTTTCAACGAATCGACCACGGCGTCCTCGCGGTCGCCGGAAATGTCCGGCAGGCAGATGACAAACTCGTCGCCGCCGAAGCGCGACACGGTGTCGCCGTCGCGCACACTGCCCGTCAGCGCTTGGGCGACATGTTGCAGCAGCAAATCGCCGATGGAATGGCCGAGCGAGTCGTTGATGAGCTTGAACCTGTCCATGTCGATGAACAGCACCGCCACCGCCATGCGCTGCCGCTGCGCGTGGGCTATCGCCATTTCCAGATGATCCATCAGCAAGGCGCGGTTCGCCACCGAAGTCAGGCTGTCGTAATAAGCCAGCCTAAAAATGTATTCCTGGTCGCGGATGCGCTCGCTGATGTCGGAGAAAATGCCGACATAATGCGTCTTCTCGCCGCGCTCGTCGTAAATGGCGCGGATGTTCAGCCACTCCGGGTACACCTCGCCGTTTCTGCGGCGGTTCCACACCTCGCCCTGCCACTCGCCGACGCTTTCCAAACGCTGCCACATGGCTTGGTAAAACGCGCGGTCATGGCGACCGGAACTGAGCATGCGCGGATTTTTGCCGACGACATCTTCCGGGGCGTAGCCGGTGATCGCGCAAAACGCCTTGTTGACGCGCAGGATCAGCCCATTGCGGTCGGTGATGATGATGCCTTCGACGGCGTTGGCGAACACCGACGCGGCCAGATTCAACTCGTCCTCGACTTTGCGTTTGCCGGTCACATCGCGGAACACCCAGACCGCGCCGGTGGCCGCGCCCCGCCCATCGAGAATCGGCGAGGCCGAATCCTCAATCCCTAGGCGCGAGCCGTCCTTGCGCAGCAGTGCCAGCCGGGACTTGGAATCGACGGCGCGGCCTAGGCGCAGGCAAGCCGCCGTCGAACCCGTCTGCGCGGCGCCGCTTTCGTCGGTCAGCGGGAACGCCTCGTCCAAAGCCTTGCCCGCGACTTCGGCCAAACGCCAGCCGGTCAGGTTTTCCGCCTCACTATTAAGGTATTCCACGCGGCCCTGCGCGTCGGTGACGACCACGCCGTCGCCAATCGACGCCAGCGCGGCGTCGGCATGGGTTTTTTTATAGGCCAGCGCCAAGCCGTCGCGGCGCAAGCGGGACGACAACAGCGCCAGCATGGCGGCCAAGGCCAGCCCGGCCAGCGCGGCTTTCGCCCAAGCCCAACCGGCCACCGGCGGAAACAGGTGTTCCAGCGCCAAAATGGCGGCAATTTCCCCCAGCAGAACCAGCGCGAGCAGCCGGCGCGGGGGAAAACAATGATCTGCGGTGGACAACAGCATGGCTTGCACAATGATTTTGGAATAGCTTGCCTGTGGCGGGAACGGCTATTGTAGCGCCACCGCCAATAAAACGGACAATTTGCCAATTTGGCCGAATTCTGCGTATGATTCGCCGCGCTGTTAATTCCCCAATCCACCCAACCGACAGGACAATTCCATGACCCGCAACGCCCTGGCATTTGCCATCCTCGCCGCCTTCGCCGCAGCCGCCACGGCGGAACAATCCCTGCTGCAAACCCTAGGCACGCAGGCCGCTGAAAAAGCGGTGAAATCCGCCGCCCCGCCGGAAGCGGCGGAAGCCGCGGAGGCTGTCGGCAAAGCCAAAGACCTCAAAGATTCCGCGTCAAAACTGCCCGGCGGCATCAGCGGCCAAGCCAAGGATGCCGCCCAGCAGACGCTGAAAAGCGCCGTGCCGGCGGAAGCGGTCGAAGGCGCCAAAGCCGCCCAAGACGGCGCGGACGCGGCCCAGTCGGCCAAAGGCCAAGTCGCGGATGCGCCGGCGGAAGCCGACAAAGCGGCTAAACCGGCCAAGGGCAAAACCAAAAAGAAGGCCGCCCAATAATCTTGGGAAATCCCGAACGGATTCTGGATTCGATACGCCACGACATAAGGGCGTCGGAAAGATTCCACGCCCTTTGCAATGGATAAACCTTAAACCGGGGGAAATGGCATAGAATAAGCACTCCTTTGCCCAATCCTCCCAGTTTTCCATGCACACCGCCCCTCCCCTGTTTTCCCGCAAGCCCTATTGGGCGGCGCGTTTCGGCACCGCCCCGCAACTGCCCATGTCCCGCGACGAAATGGACGCGCTGGGCTGGGATTCCTGCGACATTATCCTCGTCACCGGCGACGCCTATGTGGATCATCCCAGCTTCGGCATGGCGCTGATTGGCCGACTCTTGGAGCGCCACGGCTTTCGCGTCGGCATTATTTCGCAGCCCGATTGGACATCCGCCGCCGACTTCAAAAAACTCGGCCGGCCGAACCTGTTTTGGGGCGTGACCGGCGGCAATATGGACTCGATGGTCAACCGCTACACCTCCGACCGCCGCATCCGCTCGAATGACGCCTACACCCCCGGCGGCGCGGCCGGCCTGCGCCCCGACCATTGCGTCGTCGTCTACGCGCAGCGCTGCCGCGAGGCGTTCAACGACGTGCCGCTGGTGCTAGGCGGCATCGAAGCCAGCCTGCGCCGCATCGCCCATTACGATTATTGGTCGGACAAAGTGCTGCGCTCGGTGCTGCTCGACGCCAAGGGCGACTTGCTGGTGTACGGCAACGGCGAGCGCCAAGTCGTCGAAATCGCCCACCGTCTGGCCGCCGGCGAAAGCGTCGCGCAACTGACCGACATCCGTGGCACCGCGTTCATGCGCAAAGCCGTGCCGGAAGGCTGGACGGTGCTGGACTCCACCCGCGTCGATCTGCCCGGCGCGTTGGCCCCGCCGGCCAACCCTTATGACGACAGCCGCTCGCCCGCCGCCTGCGCCAGCCAACCGGCCGCCGCCACCGACGCCGTCGCCATCCGCGTGCAGCGCCCGGCAAAAGCCGACCGCGAGCGCACCGTCATCCGTCTGCCCGATTACGAAACCGTCAAAGCCGACCCGGTGCTGTACGCCCATGCCTCCCGCGTCTTGCACCTGGAGACCAACCCCGGCAACGCCCGCGCCCTGGTGCAGTGCCACGGCGGGCGCGAACTGTGGCTGAACCCGCCGCCGATCCCGTTGACCACGCCGGAAATGGACGGCGTCTACGGCCTGCCGTACAGCCGCCAGCCGCACACTTCCTACGGCGAGGCCAACATCCCGGCGTTCGAGATGATCCAGCATTCGGTGACGATCATGCGCGGCTGCTTCGGCGGCTGCACTTTCTGCTCGATCACCGAACACGAAGGCCGCATCATCCAAAACCGCTCGGAAGACTCCATCATCAAAGAAATCGAAGCCATCCGCGACACCTCCAAAGCCTTCACCGGCGTCGTCTCCGACCTCGGCGGGCCGACCGCCAATATGTACCGGCTGGCCTGCAAAAGCCCGGAAATCGAAGCCGCCTGCCGCAAACCCTCCTGCGTGTTCCCCGGCGTCTGCCAAAACCTCAACACCGACCACGGCCCGCTGATAAAACTTTACCGCCGCGCCCGCGCCCTGCCCGGCGTCAAAAAAATCCTGGTCGCCTCCGGCCTGCGCTACGACTTGGCGGTGTTGTCGCCCGAATATGTCAAAGAACTGGCGACCTACCATGTCGGCGGCTACTTAAAAATCGCCCCGGAACATACCGAAGCCGGGCCGCTGTCGAAAATGATGAAACCCGGCATCGGCACGTTCGACCGCTTCAAAACCATGTTCGACCAATACTCCAAACAGGCCGGCAAAGAGCAGTATCTCATACCCTATTTCATCGCCGGCCATCCCGGCACCACCGACGAAGACATGCTGAATTTGGCGGTATGGCTGAAGCGCAACGGCTTCCGCGCCGACCAAGTGCAGGCGTTTCTGCCCTCGCCGATGGCCACGGCGACGGCGATGTGGCACAGCGGCAAAAACCCCTTGCGCAAAATCAGCCGCGACAGCGAAAGCGTCTTTATCCCCAAGCCGATGAAACAGCGCCGCTTGCACAAAGCCTTTTTGCGTTACCACGACGCCAACAACTGGCCCTTGCTGCGCGAAGCCCTAAAGCGCATGGGCCGGGCGGATTTGATCGGCAACGGCAAACACCATCTGGTGCCGAACTACCAGCCCGTCGGCACCGGCGAAGCCGCCGAAGGCCAGCGCGTCCACCGCAAAGCCCAACCCTTCCGCACCCAACACACCGGCCTGCCCGACCGGCCCGCCGCCCCTAAAGGCAAGCCGGGCGGACGGCGGAAATAAACCCCCAACGCTTGATAGGAACCTGCAATGAACACGACCATGACGACGAAAGCCCTGACGTTTGCCTTTGCCAGCCTCATATTGCCTTGGGCCGCGCCGGACGCCGTTGCGGCAACGGCCATCCATAGTTACGAATTCAACGGCAGCTTGGCCGACAGCATCGCCGACGTCGCGCTGGTCGGCAACGGCAAACACCATCTGGTGCCGAACTACCAGC
>JBJSYU010000589.1:0-3418 GCA_046089945.1 Candidatus Methylumidiphilus sp. | reverse complement strand
GGCGCTTGCTTCAACAGGATCAACAACGTATCGTACAAAACGGAAGGCTGGGGCATGGCGAAGGCGTCCTTTGGAATCGGTTCGGACGCATAGTTTGCCCCGCCTTCCGCCCTCTTTGGCCCGTTTTGTCAGTCAATCAGCCCCAACCCCTCCCCCACAGGGGGAGGGGCTTTATCATAAAGATTTGGACGCGGGCGGCACCGCCCGCCCTAGGATTTAGATCTGCGATTGCAGGTAGTTCGGCAGGCCGATGGTGTCGATTAGGTGGAGTTGCTTTTCCAGCCACCAGGTGTGGTCTTCTTCGGTGTCTTTTAACAGCTTGAGCAGGATGTCGCGGGTGACGAAGTCGCCGACGGATTCGCAGTAGGCCATGACTTGGCGCAGGTGGGGGATGACTTTGTATTCGTAGGCGAGGTCGTTGCGCAGCATTTCCGGCACGTCTTTGCCGACGGCCAGCGCGTCGCGCTTGCTTAAGTCCGGCGTGCCTTCGAGGAACAGGATGCGCTGGATCAGCAGGTCGGCATGCTGTTGCTCCTCGGCCATTTCGTGGCTGATTTGCGTGTAGAGCTTGTTCAGCCCCCAATCTTGGTACATGCGCGAGTGGATGAAGTACTGGTCGATGGCGGTGAGTTCGCCGACGAGCAGGGCGTTGAGGTGGTCTATGACTTCGGTTTGGCCTTTCATGGTGCGGCTCCGGGGGTGGGGTTCAGTGGCGGGTGGAAGCGGCTTGGGCGCTTCCGGCTTGGGGTAAATTGAAGCAGAAATGCGTATACTAGTCACCCGAAAAAGCGCCGAAGCCTTGCGGTTTCGGCGCTTCTTTATCCATTTAGGGCCGCTAAGTGCCTTTGGCTTAAATTTCCTTTTGTTTGGACACACCATGACAGAAATCGAATACGAAGTGCGCGAGCAGGACTTGGTCGCCTATGAGGAGTTCCAGTTGCAAAGCGTGGAGCGGGTGCAGAAAGTCATCCGCCGCCACCAGGCGACGGTGCCGGCGATCATCGCCGTCATCGCCTTGTTGCTGTTCTTTGTTTTCAAGGACATCCCGTCGGCAGGTTATGCCATCGTGCTGTGCGTCATCTGGGGCACGGGCGTGCCGTTTTTTCTGCGTTGGAGCATGCGCAAGCAAATCCGCCAGATGTACAGCGCAGCGGACAAGGCGAAGATTTTGGGGCGCTGGACTTTGCGCGCCGAGGCCCACGCGCTGGTGGAAGTCGGCGCCGACGGCAAGACCAGCCAATTTCCGTGGAAGCAAATCCTGCGCATGGAGACGGAAAAAAAGCATTTGTTTGTGTATGTCGGCCTGAAAGAGGCGCTGATTGTCCCCATCGCCACGGTGTCGAAAACCAGCAACTTGGGCGAATTCGTCCGCGCGGTCAACGAACACATCGAGAAAAACGGTTGACGCCGCCGCGCCGGGGCTTGCCGTCCGCCACTTCATCCCACCGATAATCTTCCATGATTGGCTTTAAATCGCTGGCTTTGCGCCGGGGCGTCCGGCTGTTGTTTGAGGATGTCAATTTCACCATCCACGCCGGCCAGAAAGTCGGCGTGACCGGGGCCAACGGCACCGGCAAATCGAGCCTGTTTGGCATGCTGCTCGGCACTTTGCATGCCGACCATGGCGAATTGACGCTGCCGCCGGGCGTGGTGATTGCCCATGTCGCGCAGGAGACGCCGCCGGACACCCGCCCGGCGATTGAATATGTGTTGGACGGCGACCGCGAATACCGCGCCATCCAGGCGGAACTGGACAGCGAAGGGCCGGACGCCGACGGCATGCGCCATGCCCATTTGCATGCACAGTTTGATCTGATCGGCGGCTACGACGCTAGGGCGCGGGCGGCGCGGCTGTTGGATGGCTTGGGCTTCAACCCCGGCGACGCGGCGCGCGCCGTGGTCGAGTTTTCCGGCGGCTGGCGCATGCGGCTGAATTTGGCGCAAGCCTTGATGTGCCGCTCCGATTTGCTGCTGCTGGACGAGCCGACCAACCATTTGGACTTGGATGCGGTGATCTGGCTGCAAGACTGGCTAGCCAGTTATCCGGGGACGTTGCTGCTGATTTCCCACGACCGCGATTTTCTCGACGATATCGCCAATCAGATTGTCCATATCGAAAACCAAACGGCGACGCTGTACACCGGCAATTACACCGCCTTTGAGACGCGGCGGGCGGAATTGCTGGCGCAGCGGCAGGCGGCGTTTGAAAAACAGCAGCGCGAAATCGCCCATATCCGCTCGTATGTGGATCGCTTCCGCGCCCAAGCCACCAAGGCGCGGCAGGCGCAAAGCCGCATCAAGGCGCTGGCGCGGATGGAGTTGATCGCGCAGGCGCACATCGATTCGCCGTTTGATTTTGATTTTCTGCCGCCGCCGAAAATGCCTAGGCCGCTGTTGCGTTTGGACGTGGCGGCGGTGGGTTATGGCGACCGGCCGATAGTCGAAAACGTCGAGCTGACCTTGGCGCCGGGCGACCGCATTGGCTTGTTGGGCGCCAACGGCGCGGGCAAATCGACTTTGATTAAATCGCTGGCGGGCGTGTTGCCGCTGCGCTCAGGCCAGCGCATTTGCGCCCAAGACCTGCGTTTGGGCTATTTCGCCCAGCACCAGATTGAGCAGTTGACGCTGGACGAAAGCCCGCTGTGGCATCTGCAAAAGCTTGACCCTAGGGCCACCGAGAAGGATTTGCGCGGTTATTTGGGGGGCTTTGATTTTCGCGGCGACACCGTGCTGGCGCCCATCGCGCCGTTTTCCGGCGGCGAAAAGGCGCGGCTGGTGTTGGCCTTGCTGATTTACCAGCGGCCCAATTTGCTGCTGTTGGACGAGCCGACCAACCATTTGGATTTGGAGATGCGCTACGCCTTGAGCCGCGCCTTGCAGGAATTCGAGGGCGCCTTGGTGGTGGTGTCGCATGACCGCCATTTGCTGCGCATCGTCACCGATGATTTTTGGCTGGTGGCCGACGGGCGGGCCGGGCGCTTTGACGGCGATTTGGACGATTACCGCAAACGTCTGGCCGAGCGCCGCAATGCGCAACTGTCGGCCGGGGCGGCGGTCGAAGACGCAGGCCCGACGGTGTCGCGCAAAGACCAGCGCCGCCTAGACGCGGAAAAACGCCAGCAGTTGCGGCCGTTGCAACAAGCATTGACGAAAGCCGAGGCGGCGTTGGAAAAGCTGGCCGCCGCCAAGGCCGGCGTCGAGGCTCAGCTTGCCGACTTGGCGCTGTATGAAGCCGCCAACAAAGACCGTTTGCAGGCCGTGCTGCTGGACAAGGCGCGGATTGCCCGCGAGTTAGACGACACCGAAGCGGCGTGGCTGGAGGCCAGCGAAGCCTTGGAAACTGCCGAGGCCGCTTTGGGCGTTTAAAGACGTAGCGCCGGTATCTTGCCGGCGATTGCTCGTAGCGCCGGCATCCTTG
>JBJSYU010000588.1:0-16682 GCA_046089945.1 Candidatus Methylumidiphilus sp. | reverse complement strand
ACTGCGGCATATGCCGCAGTTTTTGCGTTTTTAGAGTCATATCACACACTTTGTGGCGCATGGAAATTGCCGCAACGTCACAAATCACTTAGCTTTCATGCGGTTTGCAGTTTTGGCAGATAACTTGCATTTTAAAGGGAAATTTTACTGTTTTGGCCGTCCCGGCCAGGAGCCGCACTGCAATGTCCGCCCGCCATCCCCTTCCTTGCCCGCGCCGGGCTGTCCGTAGGCAATCGCCTCCCCAAGCGCCGCACACCCTAGCCCACCGCACGGGCTGAACCTCTATGTCAAAACTCCATGAAATACCCGTCGTCGTGGCTTCCGCGCCACACGGCCCGGCGGCGGGGATCGTCCGCGCCTTGCTGGCGGAAATCGAAAGCAAGCTGGGCGCACTGCTGGATCTGGGCGAGCCGTCCACGATAGACCTGCGCTGGCTGATGGCCGAGCCGCACACTTTGCAAGCCCTGGGCGAGGCGCTGGGCGCGGGCGAGGTGTCGGCGGATATCGCCGGTGTCGGCGATTCGCGGGTGCAGGAAACCGCCGTGCCTTGCGTCTGGCGGGTGTCGCACCGCGACGGCGCCGGCCGGGCCATTGGCGAATTTATTGAAATCACTGAAATCCCCGAACTTTTGCGCTCCGACCGCCTTGCTGTTCCGCAAGGTTTGGCGGCGCTGCGCGACCGCTGCGCCCAGCTTGGGGCGCTTTAACCCATGCCTGCCCAAATAGGAGCCTGCCATGAACCCAGAACCTAGTTTTATCGATGCCCTGCGCGAGCAAGGCGTGTCGCGGCGCGCGTTTTTGAAGTTCGCCGCCGTCACCGCGTCCGCGCTGGCGCTGTCCGGGCCGCAGGCGCAAGCCTTCGCCGCCGCGCTGGCCAGCGCACCGAAGCCGACGGTGATATGGCTGTCGTTCCAGCAATGCACCGGCTGCTCGGAATCGATCTTGCGCTCGTTCAACCCGTCCATCGAAAACCTGATCCTCGATGTGATTTCGCTGGATTACCACGACACCCTGCAAGTCGCCGCCGGTTATCAAGCAGAAGAAGCCCGCGCCAACGCGATGCAAGCGGCTTACGGGCGCTATGTGTTGATCGTGGACGGGGCGATTCCGTCGGGGGCGACGGAGTTTTGGTCGGCCAGCGCCGGCAATTCCAACCTCGCCACGCTGAACGACGCCATCAGCGGCGCGGCGCTGGTCATCGCGCTTGGCACTTGCGCGGCGTATGGCGGCATTCCCGCCGCCCATCCCAATCCTAGCCATGCCGCAGGTTATAAGGATCTGGTGGATCAAGGCTTGGTGCATGGCAACGGCGGCGCACTGCCGCCGTATGTGAACGTGTCCGGCTGTCCGCCGATGGCCGAGGTCATCACCGGCACGATAGCCTATTACTTGGCGCACGGCGGCTTGCCGCCGCTGGACGCGCAGGGCCGGCCGCTGGTGTATTACGGCAGCACGGTGCATCACAGTTGCCCGCGCCTGGGCCATTACCGCGCCGGCGAGTTCGCCGCCAGCCATGGCGACAGCGGCGCGAAGCAAGGCTTCTGCCTGCTGAACCTGGGTTGCCGGGGGCCGGAGACGCACAACGCCTGCACCGCGCTGGGCTGGAACCGCGACCCGGCGACGCCGAGCGCCCATTTGAATTCGCCGACACATTCGGGGCATGGCTGCATCGGCTGCTCCGAACCGAGTTTCTGGGACAGGAACCGCAATCCGGCCACCGGCGAGTTTGCCAGCCTGTACACGCCGTAGCCCTCACCCTAATTTATAAGGAGACTCGCCATGAGCAAAGTCATCGTAGACCCCGTCACCCGCATCGAAGGCCATCTGCATATCGAGACCGACGTGGACGCCAACGGCGTCATCACCGGCGCTTACAGCAGCGGCACGATGTTTCGCGGCATCGAAACCATTCTGAAAGACCGCGACCCCCGCGACGCCTGGGCGTTCACCCAGCGCATTTGCGGCGTCTGCACAATCGTCCACGCGATGGCCTCGATCCGCGCCGTCGAAAACGCGCTGCACTATGAGATCCCAAAAAACGCCCGGCTGATCCGCAACATTTTGAGCGGCGTGCAGATGGTGCAGGATCAAGTCGTGCATTTTTACCAACTGACCTCGCCGGATTGGATGGATGTGACCTCGGCGTTGAAGGCCAACCCGACCGACGCCGCCAACCTGCAAAAATGCCTGTCAAGCTGGGGCAAGAACACGCCGGGTTATTTCACGGATGTCAAAACCCGGCTGTCGCGCTTTGTCGGCGCCGGGCAGTTGGGGATTTTCGGCAATGCCTATTGGGGCCATCCGGCCTACAAGCTGCCGCCGGAATTGAACCTGATCCTGTTCGCGCATTATCTGGAGGCGCTGGACTGGCAGCGGCGCATGGTGAAAATCCATGCCATCTTGGGCGGGCGCAACCCGCATCCGAACTTTGTGATCGGCGGCGTGCCCTGCGCCATCAGCGCCGACGCCAACGGCCAGCCGACCTTGGGCAACACCGCCACCGACCAGAACGGGCTGGATCTGATCGCGCAGACCATCACCGAGATGAACGCCTTCGTCAATCAGGTGCATGTCCCCGACCTGCTGGCGGTGGCGCGGTTTTACCCGGAATGGTTCACGCTCGGCGAGGGCTTGGGCAATATGTTGAGCTTCGGCGATTACCCGCAGGACGACCGGCCAAGCTGGGGCAGTGCGCCGCCGACCTTGGCCGTGCCGCGTGGGGCCATCGTCTGGCCGCGTGACAGCCGGGGCCAGCGCTTGGCGATGTCGAAATTCCGCCTGGCCGACCAGTTGTATCCGGTCGATCTGAACAACCCCAACGAGATTCAAGAGTTCATCGCGCATTCCTGGCTGGGCTATCCGGCCGGCAAACAGGCCGGCCTGCATCCTTACGACGGCGAGACCATCCCCGAATACAGCGGCCCGACGCAAGCCTATGCGCCGCACAAGGCGGTGTGCGAGGGCGGGGAACTGCTCTACGACCCGGCGCGCGGGCCCGAATATTCCTGGCTGAAGACGCCGCGCTGGAAAGGCAACGCGATGGAAGTCGGGCCGTTGGCGCGGGTCATGGTGCTGTACGCCGGCGGCCATGCGGCGACGCAAGATCTGGTCAACGCCTCGTTGGGTTCGATCAAGCAGCCCTTGTCGGCGATGTTCTCGACGATGGGGCGTCTGCTGGCCGAGGGCTTGGACACGCAGATCATCGGCGGCATGACCAAGACCTGGTTCGACCAGCTTAAAGCCAACATCAGAGGCGGCGACTTGGCGACGCACAACGCCGCGCTGTTCGAGCCTGGCACTTGGCCGGCCGAGGCCAGCGGCGTGGGCTACACCGAAGCCCCGCGTGGCGCCTTGGGGCATTGGGTGAAGATCAAAAACGGCAAGATCGCCAATTACCAATGCGTGGTGCCGACGACGTGGAACGCCGCGCCCCGCGACCCGGCGGGCAAGCCCAGCGCCTACGAGGCGGCGCTGCAAGACGGCAAACACAAGCTGGCCTTGCCCGACCAGCCCTTGGAAATTCTGCGCACCATCCACAGCTTCAACCCGTGCATGGCCTGCGCGGTGCATGTCATTGACACGCAAGCCCAAGAGACTTTGCGCGTCCAGGTTACGGGGTGATCGCCATGAGCGTTAATCGAGGCTTGCACATGAACACACAATCGCTATTGAAAACCGCCCAAGGCATTGCGCTGCTTGCGCTCGGCGCGTCTGCGCTCGACGCCAGCGCCTCCAGCGGGCGCGGCACGGCGCTGGACAACCGCTGCGCCACCTTGCCGGCGCAGGCCGCCGCGCCGCAGCAAAGCAAACCGTATTTGGCCTCCGGCCGCAGTTGTCTGCTGTGCCACACTTCGTCGAATGCCTCCGCGAACAATCTGAACGCGGCGGGACAGGCGACGCGCACCGGCGGCAATGTCGCGCTGATGGACCCTTACTGCATCAACACCCGGCCCAGCGCCAGCATCACCGCCCCGGCGGCGAACGGTGCCAGCTTCACGCCGGGCGGCGTGGTGACGTTCACCGGCAGCGGCGCCGACCCCGACGGCTTCACGTTAAGCTACGCCTGGGCCTTGTCGAACGGCGCGGCGTTGAGCGGGCAGACGGCCAATTACACCGTCCCGACCAACGCCACGCCCGGCACCGTCACCGCGACATTGACGGTGACAGACCCCGACGGCGCGACACCGGCCAGTCCGCCGACGCGCACCTTCACCATCGCCGCTGCGCCCACGCCGACGGCCCCGACCGCCAGCGCCGAAAGCTACACCGTCCAAGCCGGCGTGACACTGGCCATCCCCGCCCCCGGCGTGTTGTCCAATGACAGCGGCAGCGCGCCGTTGACCGCCGTGCTGAACAGCACGGTGGCCCATGGCAGCCTGACCCTGTCGGCCAATGGCGGCTTCAACTACACGCCCGCCGCAGGCTACACCGGCCCCGACAGCTTCAGCTACAAAGCCAGCAACAGCGTCGGCAGCAGCGCCGCCGCGACGGTCACGCTCACCGTCAACGCCGCGCCGGCGACCGGCCCCGCCGCCAATGCCGACAGCTATGCGACCACCGCCGACAAGGCGCTGACCGTCGCCGCGCCGGGGGTGTTGGCGAACGACACGGGCGGCACGTTGAGCGCGCAAATCGCCACCCAGCCGGCCAACGCCAAAGTGTTTTCGTTCAGAACGGACGGCGGTTTCAGCTACACGCCCAAATCCGGCTACACCGGCACCGACACCTTCACTTACCAAGCCAAGCTCGGCGCCCAGTTGAGCGCGGCGGCGACAGTGTCGATCCGCGTCACCTCCGCCGGGCCTTGCATCGACAAAGACCAAGACGGCTATTCGCCGGAAGGCAAGTCCTGCGGGCCGATAGACTGCAATGACAACAACGCCGCCGTCACCACCTGCAACGCCACCAAAGCCTGCATCGACACGCTGCTGGCAAAGGCGGTGCGGATCGACTCGGCGGTGTGGAGCGGCAACAAGCTGACGGTGGCCGGCAGCAAGGCGGCGAAAAAGGCCAGCGTGCAAATCTACGACGCCGTCAGCGCGGTGCTGCTCGGCACGGTGAAGGCCGAAGATTCCGGCGCCTGGAAGTTTGAGCGCGAACGGCTTGGCGCAGCCCCGTGCCGCGTCCGCGTGGACATCAACGGCGCCAGCGGACAACTTAAAGTCAACGGTGCGCCGGCGTCTTGCGTCAGCAGTGGCGAACCGGTTTGCGCCAGTGGCGGCGGACAGGACGACGATGACGGGCAGGTGTCAGAGAGTGCGCGTTCGTCCTCCACCAGCGGTAAGAAACGCGACGACTGAGCGAGGCGGCGCTGCGGCCCGGCGGCAAACCACCGCCGCAACGTAGCGCCGGCCTCCTTGCCGGCGCTTGATGCATTCCCAGACTTTGGCCGGCAGGATGCCGGCGCTCCCATTCAGTCATTATGCCGCCGCGCATTCGTCAAAAAAGCAAAAGCGCCGCCGCCCGGCGCTTTTCGCCTGATACAGCGTGGCGTCGGCGCGTTTCATCAAATCGGTGCAGCAAGTCCCATGGGCCGAGAGAGATCATCATAACTTCCTTAAAAAATTAGTGTTGTCCGTAAGCCATACAGGCCGCAGTTGCAAATCAACGTTGGCAATCCTCTCATGCATGAACGCAATGCGATGTCCGGCATAAGCCAATAAACCAAATTGCCAACGCTTAGGCTTATCCTCCAAGCAAGGGTCTAATACTAAGGCAATATCGGTAGTCGAGTTAAACACAAACGAAAACTTGTCCAAGGGCAGCGACAAACCCATGCCACGGGCTTTGATGTAGGATTCTTTCAGCGTCCACAGCGACAAAGCCCGATCCATTTTATCCAATGCGGACAGGGTTTCGAGACCGGCCAATTCCAGCGGCGAAAATACTTCCGGGGCGAGTGCGAGAATATCGGCGGCGCGGTCGCAGGGTTCCGTGTCCACACCCACCTCGCGGCCCTGCGCAACCAGGCAAACCACCAAGTTTGGAGTATTCGACACATTAAAGCGCAAGCCGCAATCGGGATCGCAAGCGGGCTTGCCGTAAGCATTGCGAGGGAAACGCCAGTCGGCGAGGGGCAGCGGATGGTAATGTGATAAAGCCATGCGGACTAAGGCGCGGGTGGCGAGATATTCGCGGCGATGGCGCTCAAAACGGAACGCCTGCCAGCGCGCTTTTTCCTCGGCGCTCAACAGCGCCGCGCAAGCTTGCGCGGCGTCGGCATCCAGCAAATCATTCGGATCGGCGCACCATAAATGCAAAGCGCGGGCATCCATGGATTATTCAGCGCTGGCATAATACAGTTGATATAACTTGAATAGCATCCAGCCGGTAAAACCAAAAAACAGCGCGAATGGAATGCCCAGCGCGGCGGACATCGGCAAACCCGCCATCAACAACAGCAGTTTCGCCCGCAGCACCAAACCGTGCAGCACAAACACCGGGAAAGTCCCCTGCCCTAGCACCGCGCACAGTTGCAAACCCGTCCGCGCCAGTTTCGGCAACTGCGTGAAATGTTTCAGTATCGCAGCGATGCCGCCGGCCATGATTAACACCAAGCCAGCATAAAACGACCAACGCCACAAACCCATGTCCACCGAATCATAAAAACCTTGTAAGGAGCCGCTGCCGAAATACAGCAGAGCGACGCCGAAAGCCGCCGCTAACACGCCTGCGCCGAAAGACCGGCCAGACAAATCATCCGCGTAGTGCTTTTTCAGGTACATGCCCACCATCACACCGCCTAGCGTGCCGACCGACATATTGAAGTAATTGAACTTGGCGACTAGCATCAGGCGTAGCAATTGCAAAAAGCCGGTCTGCTCGCGTTCCAGCAGCAACACTTCGCAGCCTTTGAACACCAGATAACTGCACAGCATCAGGCCCGCGCAGGCCAGATATTCCCAGCGTGTTTTGGCAATCAGCGAAAACCACAAGGGGGCAGTGATTAGCGCCAAGGCGTAGTACAGCAGCGGGCTGAAAAACGCGCTGAAAAACGCCGTCGAGGTAATGTCTTGCAGCGGCACGGCGGCCAAGCGCATGATGACATCGGCGGAAATGCCGGCCAGCAATAACCATGTGCCAAAGCGCATGGTTTTGCGCGTCTGTGCCGGGTTGGCTTGATATTTTGCGTAAAACAAATAGCCTAAGCCCGCCCCAAACACAAACGCAAAGCCCGGCGTGGCGATATTGAACAGCGGCGACACCGCCTCGAGCAAAAACCCGCCCTTGCCCTTGCCAGCCAAATGGTTCAGCAAGCCTTCAAACCAATGGTCGGCGACGACGAGTATCAGCAAAATTCCGCGCACGATGTTAATCAGCAGATTGGTGCGCAATTCCGCCGCCAAGCCTGTCGATTCGGTTTGTCCGCCGCCCTCTTCGCCGACAATTTCCTGAATGGTTTTGCCTTGGAATATCCCCCTGGCGACTTCGCTGGGGATGCCGAGTTTCTTCATCCGCGCCAAGGCTTTCAACGCGCTCAAAGAATCGCCACCTAAGGCGAGGAAGTTGTCATTCACGCCGACTTTATCCAACCCCAGTATATCCTGCCAGATGTGCGCCAGTTCCGCTTCGCGCTCATTGCAGGGAGCGACATAAGCACCCGTAGCCGGGGCGTCTTCTTGGCTGGGTTCGGGCAACGCTTGCAAATCGATTTTGCCATTGGGCAGCAGCGGAAACTTTGCCATCGGCACTAAAAATGCAGGCACCATATAAGCCGGCAGCTTATTGCGCAAGGACTCCAATACCTCAGCCTGCGCCACCGTTTGCCCCGCCGCCGCCGAAAAATAGCCAACCAATATCTTGCTGTCCCGCCCGCTGTCTTTCGCCAATACCACGGCGCGGGCAACGCCGTTATAGCGTTCAATCGTACTGGCGACTTCCCCCGGTTCGACACGGAAACCGCGAATTTTGATTTGATGATCCATGCGCCCGGCGAACATCACATTGCCGTCGGATAGGTATTTACCGAGGTCGCCGGTGCGGTAGCAAAAATCCCCCGCCACGCCGGAGAACGGATTATCGACAAAGCGCGTGTGCGTTTGTTCTAGATCGTTGATATAGCCCTGCGACAAATACGGGCTGCGTATCCAGATTTCGCCCAGTTCCCCGGTTTGCGCCAACTGCCCGGCTTCCGTGACCAGCAATAATTGCGCATCGGCGATGCCCTGCCCTAGCGGAAACGCGCCGCCTAGCCAGTTTTCCGGTATGGCAAAATAAGCCATCGCCTGCGGGGTTTCGGTCGCGCCATAGAAATTCACCTGTTTGGCGTGGGGGGCGACATGGCGCAGGCGGCGGTGGGTTTTCAGACTTAACACGTCGCCGCCCCAAAAGAAATAACGCAGCTTTGGCAAAGCTTGGTCTTGCGTATCCGCGCCAGTGGCGATAATCTCGCCTAAAGCCGGGGTTAGGTGGCAAACCGTGATATCGTGTTGGGCCAGCCAATCAAACAAATCGGCCGGGTCGAAAATCGTTGCTTGCTTAGGGATACACAGCGTCGCGCCGATGGACAGCGGCGTGAACACATCGCGCAAGACCGGGTCATGGCTTAAGCCGGACAACATTGCAAACTGGTCGGTTTTGGTTAAACCATGTTGGGCCACATGCCAAGCTATGAAATGCGGCAAAGGCGCGTGGCCGGTCGCAATCCCCTTGGGCTGGCCGGTGCTGCCGGAGGTGAACATGATATAAGCCGTGTCTTCGGCGGCGGTTTCCATATTCAGCATGTCTTGGCTGAATTCGGCGAACGCGGCGCAAGCCTCGTCGATAGGGGCCGGGACTTTGATGACGGCCAACGGCTTGCCGGCGTCGATTTCTTGCT
This sequence comes from Candidatus Methylumidiphilus sp., assembly GCA_046089945.1. Lineage (GTDB taxonomy): Bacteria > Pseudomonadota > Gammaproteobacteria > Methylococcales > Methylococcaceae > Methylumidiphilus. The sequence goes on along the minus strand of JBJSYU010000588.1, from coordinate 7,864 downwards.
GCAATTCATGGGGTATCGGCACATCGCCGCATACCAATAACACAGCGGGTTTGAGCAACTGCAAAGTGAGTAAAATACGCGCCGTCGGATACGCGGAGTCGGCAATATTGAATGCCGCTCCCGCCCGCGAAACGGCCAGCATCGCATACACCAAGCCTGGATTGCGGTCGGAGAGGATGGATACCGTGGCTTGCGGTGCCACGCCATACGCCAATAAGCACAGCGCGAGTTGGCGGCTGACTTGCTCCAATTGCGCATAGCTGCATGTGCCGTGGCAAGAAATTATCGCGCTCGCGTCGGGCGTCGCTTTGGCTTGGGCCAGAAAGGCTTGGTAAATCAGCGTTTGCGCGTGATAGTCCAGCGCTGCGGTGGGGTCGGGCAGATTATTATTGTTCATAGGGGCCGTCCTCGGTGTGGAGTGCTGTAACGTTGGCGATAAAGGTTTAGTTCAAACAACGCGCCGGAAGCGGAATAGGCGCGGCGTTTCACTGGGCTGGGCGCTGGCTGCGCCAAACGGCGGATAATCCTGGCCTTTGGTTTTCATATAGCCTTCCGCCCAGCCAGTCAATAAAAACAGCATGGGCACGGTTTGCGCACCCATGAACACGGTGCCGATGGCAACCATATAGCCTAAGTAAATGCTGGCTAGAGTGAAGGCCAGCGAGCCGCCGCTGCGTGGCGGCGCGGGAATGGTGATGGCATAGGACAATAGCCTGACCATGGTGCCTATCAGTATATATAAAAAGCAATAGAAAGCGACTTTGCCATGCATCAAAAACAGTAGCAAATAGTGGTTGTCGATGGACGGCATGTCGGGCAGCACCGGCCATTTCGTCAAACCCCAGCCCCAGGTGGCTTTTTCTTTGGCGATATCCAAATAGCCGGTAATCAATTCGTAGCGGTAGCAGGCGGTTTCTTGGTTTTCGTCTTTGGCATTGTAGCGGCCCACCGAGGCGTAATTGATGAAGGCGACCACAGCGGGAATGCCTACGAAAACGATAAAGCCCAGCACCACCGTCAGCGCCAACACGCGGTTTTTGACACGACCGACGGCAACCAGAAAACCGGCAAGAAAACCGGCCAGCCAAGAGCCTTTGGCGAAGGTGATGAAAAAGCCGCCGGTGACAATCAAGGTCATCAATACTGGGAATTTAATCGGTAGCCAAGGCAGTTGTTTGACTTTATCCGGCCACGCCCCGGAGAAATGCAGCCAGCGTTGCAGCCGGAAGGCAACCAGCATCATAACGCCGGCCAATAAGGCATGGCTGTACGGCCCGGCGGTGCGGGCCATGCCAAAGCGGAAGGTGATGATCCAGCCTTCGCCTTGGCCGGGAAAAAACCGGCTTAAGATTAATTGATAGGGGTTTACCGCAAATTTGGCTTCGTACACGTCGATCATCGACACGATGGCCATGACGAAGACGACGCGGCGGGCAAACTCATAGCGCAGGCCGTGTGGTTCGATGAAAGTTTTCGCCATGAAATACGGCATCACCACCGAGAACAGCATGGTGAACATCAGGTTTTGCGCGTCGGCATAGCCCGACGCCTGCAATTCCGAATTGAACACGCAAATGGCGTAAACCACGACCACTACGTCCAGCGGGCTGTAGCGGTAGCCGGAAAAGCCGTTGCGCATCAAGGACACGCCGAGCAGCGCGATCATCACCGCTTGGTTGGCGTTGGGGTCGGGCAGGCCGGGGGTGACGACGCGGTAGAAGTCGGGTATCAGCAACAGCGTCGGGATGTAGACGCGCAAGAAAGCGTCGCGGGGCGATTTCGCCATTGCCATGCGGAAGGCGAGAATCGCCGGGATGAAGCCGATGAAGGAGAGCATCTTGCGCTAAGGCAAGGGTTAAGGCGAGGGGCGCAGCGGGCGGGCGGGAACGCCGGCGACGATAGCGCCGGGCGGCACATTGCGCGTGACCACGGCATTGGCACCGACCACCGCGCCCGCGCCTATTTCCACGCCGGCCAGGATGGCGACGCCGCGCCCGATCCAAGCGTGGGCGCCGATGCGGATGGGTTGGGCGTCGTGGCCGCTGTCGCGTATTGGCTGGCCCGGCGCGACGCGGTGGTTGGCGTCGCGCAGGCTGGTGTATTCGCCGATCATGGCCCCCTCGCCGATGCTGACTTCGGTGAAGGCGACGATATGCACGCCGCGTGACAGCACGACGCCATCGCCGATGGTGATGCGGCCCTCGCCCTGCGTTTCCCAATGCAGTTCGCGGTAGAGGTAGAGGTTTTTGCCGAGATGAATGTTCGCCGTGCCTTGCACTTCGGGTGCGCCCAGCACGACCACGGAAGGGTCGAGCCGGCCAGACAGTGCGGCGCGGAGTTTGGCATGCGCCCACAGCCGCCGCCATGCCGCCAGCCGTTTGTGGGCGTAGGCGAAGGGCAGCAGCGCGGCCACCAAGATGCGTTTGGGTAGGCTCATTTGTATTCAATCAGTTGGCGTTGGCGGCTGCGGCGGCGGTCGCGCCAGCAGGCGAGTTGTCCGAAAAAAATCGGGATTTGTTGCAGATGCGAGTGCAGGCCGTACAGCAGCAGGGTGGCGCGCGCGCCGGGGGCTTTCCAGGCGACTTTGCGCGCCGTGCGCAGCGCCAAGGCCAGCGGGACGGCGGGAACCAGCAGCAAGGGCCAGGCCGCGCCGAAAAGGGCGACGCCGGCCAGCGCGACGATAGGCAGGGACAGCAGCACCAAGGCATGGACGAGGTTGCGCCGAGCTTCGCGCCGCCACAGCGGGAACGGGCCGCTTTTCAGCCGTTCGGAGACTTCGGCGTAGGCGTAGCCGGCGCGGAACGCCCGCCGCCAGTAGGCCGCCCAGCGCGTCATCGCCAAATCGTGGCCGGTCATCGGGCGGTCGATGTGCAGGATCGTGTGGCCTAGGGCGCGGATGCGCTGGCACAGTTCGGGTTCTTCGCCGGCAATCAGGCTGGCGTCGAAGCCGCCGACCGCTTCCAGCACGGCTTTGCGCATCAGCGCGTCGCCGCCGCAAAACTCCGACGGGCCGGGCGGGTAGATCCAGTCCAGATCCAACACGCGGTTGTACAGCGAGCCGGCGGTGTCGATTTCGCGGCGATGGCCCCAGACCACGGCGACGGCCGGATCGTGCAGTTCGGCCAGCGCGGCATTGACAAAATCCGGGTGCAGCACGGTGTCGCCGTCGAGGAACAGCACATTCGGTGCTTGTGCCTGCCGCCAGCCGGCGTTGCGGCCGAGCGCGGCGGACGGCCTGTCCGGTTTGACGCTGATCGTGCGCGCGCCTAGGGCTTCGGCGCGGTCTAGGCTGTCGTCGCGGGAGTCGGAATCGACATAGATGATTTCCACCGGCCCGCCGGGGTCGGCCATGGCTAGTATCGATTGCAGGCAGCGGCTGAGGCGTTCGCCTTCGTTGCGGCCAATGACGACGACGGACAGCAGCGGTGCTAAATGTGTGGCTTCGGTCATCCTAAAATCTCCGCAAACAGGTTTCGGTAATGGCGTAGGCCGACGGCGCTGGAATAGCGGTCGTCTAGGCGTTTGGCGGCGCCATCGGCGACGCGGTTGATCTGTTCCGCTGGCATCAAGCGCAGTTCGGCCAGTCTGCGGGCGAGGTCGTCGGCGTCGTCGGCGCGGAAATGGAAGCCGCTGCCTTCCGCCGGATCGACCAGCCCGGCCGCCCCGCCCGTGTCAGCCACCAGCACCGGCAGATGCGCGGCCATCGCCTCCAAAATGACGAGGCCAAACGGTTCGGCCGGGCATAGGTGCAGCAGCACATCGCTTTCCGCCAGTTGCCGATCCACTTCGCCGCTGAAGCCCAGGAAGCAGACGTTCGGATGGGCTTCGGCGCGGCGGCGCAGCGCGTCCAGATCACAGCCGCCGCCGAACACGCGAAATTGCAAATCGCTGTGTTCCGGGTGGCGGTCGAGCATGTCCAACAACAAATCCACGCGCTTGACCGGCTCGACGCGGGAGACGATGGCGACGCGGCGGATGCCCGGTGCATCGAACCGGGGCCGCTTCGGCGCTGCAAGGATTTGCCGCTGCGGCAGGAAGTTGCCGACCACGCTGATTTGTCCCGACCGCACACCATGCGCCAACAGCCGCCCGCGCACAAATTCCGACACCGCGACAAACCGCACCGGCCAGCCATTGAGCAAGCGCTTGCGCCCGTAACTCAAGGTTTCCGCCGCCCCGCCGTGAACCAAATGCAAATGCACGGCGCGGCGGCGGTAGAACAGGTTCCACGCGGCGAAAGCCAGCGAGTGCATGATGCCGGTGGCGGCAAACGCGATACGCTCATGCCCGGCCAGACTAGGCCGCAGCCGCCGCGCGAACTGCCAGGCGTTGGCAAATGCCACCGTTTCGATGCCCAAGCGCCGCGCCTCGGCCAGCGCCGGCCCTGGCGGGGCGAACAGCACCGGGGTCAACTCGTCGCGCAAGCCGTCCAGCGTGTGCAAAGCCATGCGTTCGGTGCCGTACAACTGGCCGCTGTGCAAAGCATAGACGAAGATCGGTTTCATGCGGATGGCCGGTTGCGGATGGCCTGCGTGGCGTCGGCCTCGGCTTGGCTGTACGCCTGCACCATGCCGCTGAAATAGCCGCCGCCTTGGTAGATTTGCAGATGGGTGACGATGAAGCTGACGGCCGGCGGGTCGGCTTTTTGCAAAATGCCCACGCTGCGCCGCAGTTCGCCCGGCAGCACTTGCCCGGCGCCAATCAGCAACAAGGTCAAATCGGCGATGCCGGCGAGGAATTCGGCGTCCGCCGACAGCGGCACCGGCGGGGCGTCGAGCAGGATGAGGTCGTAGCGCGATTTCAAACTGTCGAAGATTTCGCGGACTTTTGGGAACGCGAACAGATGCGGGCGCACCGGCAGGCCGACGCCGATACGATCCGGCAGTTGGCCGGTGGCCGGGTTGATGGCCGCGGCCACGTTGCCATCGCCGATAATCAAATCCAACAGCCCGGCCTGGAAACGGTCGGCGTAGCGCGGGTCGGGCTTGAGGGCGTTGACCTCGACGACCAGCGCCTTGAGTCCCAAATCGGCGAACTCCATCGCCAAGTCAAACGCCAGCCCGGTGACGCCGGCGGCGGGCTTGACCGAAGTCAGCAGGAATAGCCGAACGCCACGGGTTTGATGTTCGCGTTCCAAGGCGATGGCCAACCGGCGGCGTTGGTCGGCGATGGCGCGGCGCACGGCGATGTCTTCGCTCAATTCCAGCAGCCCGGCCAAGGGCGGATAGCCGAGCAGCTTTTGCACTTGGTTGGTGGTTTTGATGCTGCGGTCGCGCATGTCCCAGATGATCGGCACCAGCAGGCCGAGGACGATAGACGCCACCACCGACATGGTTGCCACTTTTTTGCCGCCGCCGCTCAAGGGCTGGCCGGCTGGGCGGGCGGGCGATTCCAGCCGGAGGAAGCCGGGGGCTTGCGACTCCAGGTCGAAGTAATCGACGCGGTTGCCGATGGCGTCAAGCTGCTTGCGGCTGCGCTCGATCTCGCCGCCTAGGCTCAGCGCCTTGTTGTACAGGCTGGCGAACCACGTGGCTTTTTGCCGGTGGGCCTCGATCTGCGCGGCGATGTCTTGCTCGATGCGCCGCACTTTGGCCAGTTCGGATTTGCGCTGTTCCAACAGCGCCTTGCCGACTTTCGCCGTCGCGGCGGCAATCGTCTCATCGACTTGCGCCTGTAGTTCTTGCAGTTGGCGGTCGATTTTGATTTTCAGCGGGTTGGCGTCCTCCAGGCCGCTGGCCTGCGCCAGCAGCGCGTCGCGGCGGGTGTAGGCATTGCCCCACAGCGAAGTCAGGCCGGGGTCTTTAGCGACGATTTCAAAGGTGGCGGCGTCTAGCGCGGCTTGGTTGACCCGGCCGCGCTCGTCTACGAACACCGCCAGATTGCTTTCGGCGGCGATGCGCTCGCGCTGGGCCAGCGCCAGCGCGGTCTGCCCTTCGACCAGCAATTGGTCGAATGGGTTGGGGCTGGTTTCGGAAAAGGTTGTCACGCCTAGGGTTTGGGCGATTTGCGTGCGCTCGGCGATGCGCTCGGCGACATTTTTAAGCAGCGCGTCGCGGCGCTCGCGCAGCGCTTTCAGCCGGTCGTCGCGGGCGTAGAAAAACTCGTCGAGCCGGACTTTATCCATGAATGTGGCAACGACGGTGTTGACCAATTCGTCCAGCCCGTCCGGGTTGTCGGACTCCAGGTTGACGGTAATCAAATAGGTGTCTTTGATGGCGACGACTTTCAGCGTCCCCATCAGCCGCCCGGCGGCGTCTTCCTCGGTCTCGTTCGGGCGCTGCCAGACTTTGCGCCGCTCGCCCATGCGCTTGAGCGCGTCCAGCACGATGTCGAAGCGCTTGACGGTCTGCGCCTGATGTTCGACGAATTGGCGGAATTGCTGGTAGGACGGCAGTTCCAGGTCTTTCGAGTCTTGCAGCACGTTGACGAAGCGCGGCGCGACATAAATCGTCGCCGTGGTGCCGTAGACATATTTGCCCTTTTTCTTCCACGCCGCCGCCAGCCCGGCGACGGCGACCACCAGCATGACCGCCAGCCCGATGCGCCAGTTGCGGCGCAGGCTGACCAGCGGCATGAGGGCGCCGCTAGGCACATTGGGGGGATCGGGAGAGGCGTTTCCCGGAGCGTTCATCGGGGCATGGCTTAAAGGGGCTTAGAACGTGGCGAGATTGCGCAGCGTGATTAAGGTCGCAAACGGATTGACCTTTTGCAGAATATAGCCGACTTTGGCGACACCGCTACGCGCCACGTAGACGATATCGCCTTGCTCCATTGACACGATGAGCTTGGGGTTGGGTTCCAGCAGGTCGGCCATGTCGATTTCCAGATGGACGTTCTTCGACGGGCGGATCAAGTGCAGCGTGGTCATGTCGGCGTCCGGGGTCGGCCCGCCGGATTGGCTCAGCACATCCAAAAACGACATCTGCGGGGTCAGGCGGAACACGCCCGGCTTGTTCACCGCGCCCAGCACGTACACCGAGGTGTCGGTGGCGTCGGGAATATAGACGACATCGTTGCGCGCCAGTTGGATGTTCAGGCTGATGTCGCCGCTGAGCAGGCGTTTGACGTCGATCCACAAAATGCGGTCGCCGCGAATCACGGCGCAGCGCGTCAGCACTTGCTCAGGCCGCATCAGCGGGAAGCCGCCGGCCTTCGCCAGGATTTCCAGCAGCAAAGGCGGCGACTCGAACGGCAAGGCGCCGGGGTGTTCGACGCGGCCCAGCACGATGACGCGGTTGGAGGCGTAGCGGTCTACGCGCACGGTGGCGACGGAGACATCTTTGTAAAAATGCGACAGCGCTTTCACGGCGGAGGCGGCGGCTTCTTGCCGGGTCTGGTTGCGCAGCAGCAGCACACCGGCCACCGGCAGGGTGATTTTGCCGTCCGGGCCTATGGTGTGCGGCCCGGAGAGTTCGGGCCGACCCAATACATCGATTTGGATTTGGTCGCCGTCCCACAGGCGGTAATCGGTGACGGCCTCGGCGCGGAACGCGGCGAACGCTTCCGGTTCGGAGTAGGAGGCCGAGCGGTCTGGGACTTCAAAGGCGTCGATTGCGCCGGGTGTGGCGGAGGGGACGTATTCCCAGGCGCTGCACCCGGCCAGCACGGCGAACGGCAAGGCCGCCAGTAGGTTGCGCTGCACGGTCGGGGCGGCGCTAGGCCAGGGAATGGTTATGGGTGGTGTTTGCCAGGACGCGGCGCATGCGGTTGGTCAGGCGCCCCTTTGACTTGTTCGGCTAAAAACTTCTCGGTGTCGGCGTACACTTCAAAAATTTCGTTGAGCCGGGTCAGCTCCAGCAAGGCCTGCACATTGCAGGGAATGCCGCACAACACCATCCGGCCATCGTGGGCGCGAACCAGCTTG
>JBJSYU010000587.1:0-3167 GCA_046089945.1 Candidatus Methylumidiphilus sp. | reverse complement strand
GCCAAGCTGAAATCGTTGAATTGCGAGGCCAGCGCGGGAATCGCCAAGCCGTCGGCGTCGGCGTAGCGCCAGCTTCCCTCCGCCGACGCGCGGCCGCCCACGCTGTAGGGCATATCGGTCAGCCACGCCAGCAACGGCCCTAGCCCGATGTTGTGCAGTTTGGCCGTGCCGGCCAAAGCCAGCGGCGCCAACCGGCCCGCGCCTTCGGCCTCCAAGCGTTCCCGCTGTCCGCTGAGCGCATGCAACTGGAAGTGCGTCGGCCCCGCCGCCAGCGGGCCGAGTTGGCTGATGTGGATATCCACAGGCGACAGCACGGTCTCGAAGCGTTTGCCGCCGGACAGGTCGGCAAACGCCAGCCGCCCGTCGCGGACATGCAATTCGGTCAGCAGAAAGGGCAGGGCGGGGCCGCTGTCGGCGGAATCTTCTTTAGGCAACAGAAAGGCGTAGTTGGCTTGGCCTTTTTCGTCGAAGGCGATATTGACGGCGGGTTGGTCGGCCTCGGCCTCGGCGATCAGCGCATGGGCGTCCAGCGAGGCCGACAGGTCGATATCGACACGGATTTCGCCGGCCACCGCCAACGTTCGACCCTGCGGGTCTTTCAGCGCCAGCCCGGCCACCGCCACGGAAAAGTTGAAGGGATTCAGCGCCGTGCTGTCGGCCTGGATCGAGTAGCCCAGTTGGCGCGACAACTGCGACCACAGGAATTGCTGCGCCAGATACGGCGCCAGCCAAAAGCCGGCCACGGCATACAAGACCAGCGCCGCGCCTAGGCCTGCGCCGAAGATTGCGGCCAGCACGGCCAGCGCCCGCCCCCTGCCCGACATGGACGCCATTGCACACTCCGAAGGATTTAGGTTGATGGCGGGCATTCTAGCCCAAGCGCCGCCGGGCCGGGCAAGAGGCCACAGGGAGAGTATACTTTGTGTCTTCCCTTAAACTTTTAAGCCTTTACGCCATGCCCCATGTCTTCGCCTACGGCACCCTGCAACTCCCCAAAGTCCTGCTGGCCGTCACCCGCCGGGCTTTCTTCAGCCGCCCGGCCCGGCTCGACCACTACGCCCGCCACCGCCTGCGCGACCGCAGCTTTCCAGGCATTCGCCCAAGCCCCGGCGCGTCCGTGGACGGCCTGCTGCTGCTGGACGTGGACAGCTTGGCGCAACAGCGCCTAGACCGTTTTGAGGATGCATTTTATCGGCTGGAAGAAGTGACGGTCGCCACCGAAGACGGCGCGACTTGGCCGGCGGTGGCCTATGTCGTGCGCGAGGAGAGTTATGACTTGCTGCTGCCGGAAGACTGGAATCTGGAGGAATTCGAGCAAAACGACTTGCCCAAATTCCTCCGCAACCACACCTGAGCGTCAGCGGCGCAATTTGTAATTGCGACCGTAGAAGATTTCCGCCATTTCCTGTTTCAGGCGCTTTTGGATCGCCTGCCGCTCTTCGTCGGCAAGCGCGTCCTTGTCGGTCTCAAACAGGTAATTGTCGAGGTTGAAATCTTTCAGGATCATCTTGGTGTGGAAGATTTTCTCCTGATAGACATTCACGTCAATCATCTGGTAGCGGTCGGCGGTGACATCGGCGATGTAGTTTTGGATCGAGGTGATCTCATGGTCGATGTAATGCTTCTGGCCGCTGATGTCGCGGGTGAAGCCGCGCACCCGGTAATCCATGATGACGATATCCGACTCGAAACTGCGGATCAGATAATTCAACGCCTTCAGCGGCGAAATGCGGCCGCAGGTGGACACGTCGATATCCGCCCGAAACGTGCTTAAGCCGTTATAAGGGTGGCTTTCTGGGTAGGTGTGGACGGTGATGTGGCTCTTGTCCAAATGCGCCACCACCGCCTCCGGCAGCGGCCCCGGCGCTTCGCTGTTGCTGACTTGCGTGGACGTGTGGTCGCCCTCGGAAATCAGCATGGTCACGCTGGCGCCTTGCGGCTCATAGTCTTGGCGGGCGACATTGAGTATCTCCGCGCCGATGATATGGGTGACATCGGTCAGGATCTGAGTCAGGCGCTTGGCGCTGTAAGCCTCATCGATATACTCAATATACCGGCGCTGCTGCTGCTCGGACTTGGCGTAGCAAATGTCGTAAATGTTGAAACTGAGCGACTTGGTTAAGTTGTTGAAACCGTGTAACTGCAACTTGTCCATTGAATTCGGGATACCCTGGTCTATGCTTTGCGCGGCATGGGGCAATCGTGCCTTCCCCGCCGCCGACAAATGGTTGATACTGTGCGCGTCAGGCATTCCGCACCCGCGCCCGGTCACGCTTCGACAATTTCATAGCCATGGGTAATCGCGGCGGATTTTCCCAGCATGATCGATGCGGAACAATATTTCTCCGCCGACAAATCGATGGCGCGTTTGACCGCCGCCTCCGGCAAGCCCTTGCCCTTCACCACATACTGGATGTGGATCTTGGTGAACACCTTCGGGTCGGTCTCCGCCCGCTCGGCCTCCAGCCGCAGCTCGCAATCCGTGACCTCATGCCGACCCTTTTTGAGGATGTGGATCACGTCGATGGCGGTGCAGCCGCCCATGCCGACCAGCAGCATCTCCATCGGCCGCGGCCCTAGGTTTTCGCCGCCCATTTCGGGCGAACCATCCATCAGCACGGCATGGCCGCTGCCGGTCTCGCCGAGGAATTTCGAGTTCTCAACCCACACAATACGCGCTTTCATGCGGCCTCTTTTACCTTGGAAAAAATGGCGCACATAGTAGCACGATTCCGTGTGGGCACTAGGCTTTTCGCCAGCCTCGCATCGTGGGCGCGGAAATATTAAGATGGCGCGGCCTTCCCCCAACTGCCCGCCGCCGATGAACCTCGCCGCCTTCCTGCCCCCGCCCGCCCGCCAGCTTGCCGACGCCATCCTCAACGCCGGCGGTCGTGCCGTCGTCGTCGGCGGGGCGGTGCGCGACCACCTGCTCGGCCTGCCGCCGAAAGACATCGACATCGAAGCCTACGGCCTGACTATAGACGCGCTGCAAGCCGCGCTGCGGCAAGTGGCGAAAGTCCACGCCGTCGGCAAATCGTTCGGCGTGTTGAAGACGCGCATCGGCGGCATGGAAATCGACGTGTCGCTGCCGCGCCGCGAGCGCAAGATCGGCCAGGGCCATCGCGGCTTCGAGGTCGATTACAACCCGTTCATGCCGTTCGCCGAAG
>JBJSYU010000586.1:0-9203 GCA_046089945.1 Candidatus Methylumidiphilus sp. | reverse complement strand
AACACGCTTGCTGAGTCGTTGGCGAAGCACCCGCTTTATTTTGATGAGCTTTTTTGCAATCTAGTCCATTCCGGCGAGCAGGCCGGTGTATTGGAAAGTCTGCTGCACAAAATAGCTGACTATAAAGAGAAGACTGAGTCTATCAAATCTAAGATAAAGAAAGCCTTAACTTACCCTACAGCAGTTTTGGTGATAGCGGGTGTCGTCACTGCAGTATTGCTGGTTTTCGTAGTTCCACAGTTTGAGGATTTGTTTAAAGGATTTGGTGCCGAATTGCCAGCATTTACACAAATGGTTGTGGGCATGTCCCGCTTCATGCAAGAGTATTGGTGGATGGTTATCGGTGTGCTGGTTGGTGTAGGCTGGGCTTTGGGCAAGCTAAAGCAGACATCTAAGGCATTTAATCATGGCTTGGATCGAATGATTCTGAAAATTCCAGTGATTGGAGACATTATCCGCAAGGCGTCCATAGCGCGCTTCGCACGGACGTTGTCAACCATGTCCGCTGCGGGTGTTCCCTTGGTCGAGGCTTTGCAGTCAGTTTCAGGCGCTACGGGCAATGTTGTGTTTGGCGATGCCATTCTACTGATGCGCGACGAAGTCGCCACGGGACATCAGTTGCAGTTGACCATGAAGCAAGTCGGCATATTCCCAAACATGGTGGTGCAGATGGTTTCGATAGGGGAGGAGTCGGGTTCGTTGGATAGCATGCTAGCGAAAGTGGCCGATTTCTATGAAGAGGAAGTCGATAATGCGGTGGATTCGCTCAGTAGCTTATTGGAGCCTATCATTATGGCTATTTTAGGTGTTATTGTCGGTGGCTTGATTATCGCCATGTACCTGCCCATCTTTAAGTTGGGATCGGTTGTTTAATGCCTGATTGTTGCCCATTGCCTTTAGCGGATATTGGAAGGACAAGCGTATGGATGCAGTTGGCCTGCTGCTAAGCGACAGCACGGTGCTGATAATGTTCGTGGCCGTGTTGGGAGCGGTGGCGGGAAGTTTCCTGAATGTGGTCATTTATCGCTTGCCCATCATGATGGAAGCCAGTTGGCGCAGGGAATGCGAGCAATTCTTGGAAATTGCTGGCGGCGGAGAGGCGGCACCCGCCAGATTTGACTTGGTCTTCCCCAATTCCCGCTGTCCCCACTGCCAACACGCCATTCGCCCGCATGAAAATATTCCGCTGCTGAGCTATTTGTGGCTGGGCGGAAAATGTTCGCAATGCAAGTCGCCCATAGCGCTGCGCTATCCATTGGTCGAAGCCGCCACCGCCTTAATATCTGTGGCCGTAGCTTGGAAACTCGGGCCGACATGGCAAATGGCTTGGGCATTGCTGCTGAGTTGGAGTTTGGTGTGCCTCTCGGCGATTGACATTGACCATCGCTTGCTGCCGGATTCCATTACTCTGCCTTTCATGTGGCTGGGGCTATTCCTAAGCCTGTTTCATGTTTTTGCGGACAGCCAATCCAGCATTATTGGCGCGATGGCCGGCTACCTGAGCCTGTGGCTGGTGTTTCATGCGTTCAAGCTGCTGACTGGCAAGGAAGGCATGGGTTATGGCGACTTTAAGCTGTTGGCTTTGTTCGGCGCGTGGTTGGGTTGGCAAAGCCTGCCGCTGGTGGTGTTGCTGTCGTCTCTAGTCGGCGCGGTGGCGGGTGTTTTGATGATTGTCATGATGAAGCAAGACCGCTCGACGCCTATCCCTTTTGGGCCGTTTCTGGCTGCGGCGGGGTGGATTGCGCTGTTGTGGGGGGGTGAAATCACCGCTGCTTATTTAGGCGCATCGGGAATCCACTAGGCATGCTCAAAATCGGGCTGACCGGCGGCGTAGGCAGCGGCAAAAGCACGGTTGCCGCGCTGTTCGCCGACAAAGGCGTACCCGTGATTGATGCGGACGTGGTAGCCAGAGAGTTGGTCGAACCCGGCCAGGCGGCGTTGGCCGAGATTGTCGAGGCGTTTGGGTATGCGGTGCTGGCGGACGGGCGGTTGGATCGGGCGGCATTGCGCACACGGATTTACAGCGACCCGAATGCCAAGAAAATTTTGGAAGGGATACTCCACCCCAAGGTTTACCAGATGATGCATGACCAGACCGAGGCGTTGCGTCAGCCTTATTGCATTTTTGCGATTCCGCTGCTGCTGGAAACTAACCGGCGCGACTTCGTGGACAGGGTGTTGGTTGTCGATTGCCCGGGGGCGCTGCAATACGAGCGGGTCAGCCGCCGCGACGGGCTGGATATCCCAGCCATCGCCCGCATCATCGCCGCCCAGATTAGCCGGGAAGACCGGCTCGCCGCCGCCGATGATGTCATCGACAACGCCGGGGCGCCAGACATGCTGCGTGAACGGGTCGAGGCGCTGCACCAAGCTTACCTGTCATTGGCTCGGCAGCAGGCCAAAGCCAGCCCAAGCGCCCGCGGCTATTGACTAATCCCTTGCATCCGTCAAAATGGCGCGCAAAATTCAGGAAGCTTTCCTGTCCTCCCCCATCCAATAATCAATCACGGCTCCCACCTTGAACGACTTAGTTCTCTATGAGTTTCCGTTGAACGAACGGATTCGCGTGTTCATGCGCCTTGAACAGCTTTTTGAGCAGATCGACCATTTCCTGAAAGGGAGTTCGATCTGGGAAAGCCGCGCAGTAATCGCCACCTTGCTGGAAATCCTCACCATCTTCAGCCGCAACGACTTGAAGTCCGAGATACTCAAGGAGGTGGATCGCCACACCAATGTGCTGAACAAGATGGGCAGCAGCCAGAGGATTGACCGCCCCAAGCTTGACACGATCCTCGCCAAACTCAACGCCATCGGCGACGAGTTGTATTCCACGCCGGGTAAAATCGGCTACTCGCTGATGGAAAACGAGCTGTTCAAATGCATCTCGCAACGCAGTTCCATCCCCGGCGGCACCTGCGCCTTTGACCTGCCGGCTTACCACCACTGGCTGCAACAACAAGAGACGCGGCGCAAGCAGGATCTTGAAGAATGGCTGACGCCCTTCCAGACCATCCGCGCCGCCGTCGACTTGCTGCTGAACTTCATCCGCCAAAGCGCCGCGCCGACGCAGGAGCAGTGCCAGGGCGGCTTTTACCATAAGACGCTGGATCACAGCCTGCCGTTCCAGTTGCTGCGCGTCGGCCTGTCGCGCTCGCAGCCGTATTTCGCGGAAATCAGCGGCGGCAAGCACCGCTTCACCATCCGCTTCATGGTCAGCAACGCCAGCGAAAGGCCCACGCAAACCGACGAGGATGTGGGCTTCCAATTGACCTGCTGCATCTTGTAGGCCCGGCGGCGGCGTGGACTACGCTTCCCTGGGCGTGTTCGGGCTGTTCGCCAGCGCGTTTATCTCCTCCACCATCGCCCCCGGCGGCTCTGAAGTGGTGTTGGCGTATTTGGTCAATCAGGCCGAAACGCCCGCGCCGCTGCTGCTGGCCGTCGCCACGGTCGGCAACACACTGGGCGCGTTGACCACGTGGCTGCTGGGGCTGTGGGCGGCGCGGCGCTATCCGCCGGAAGCCTTGCACGGCGACCGGCGGCTGCGGGCGGTGCAGACGGTGCGCCGCTACGGCTTGCCGCTGCTGCTGCTGTCCTGGCTGCCTGTGGTCGGCGACGGTTTTTGTTTTGCCGCCGGCTGGCTGCGGCTGTCGTTCACCGCCTCCCTGATCGCCATCGCGCTGGGCAAGCTGGGGCGGTATGCGGCGATTGTCTATCTTTTCGCCTAACGCGCGTCGCCCACCGGCGCCGCATAAGCGTCCAACACCAGCGTCTCCACCGTGTCCCCGGTCAAGCTTTGCAAAAACGCCAGCAGCGCGTCGGTCTCGCTGTCGCTCAGGCCCAAGGGCTTAATCAGCGGATCAAGATTGTCGTGCGCCTCGCCGCCTTGGTTATAAAACGCCAACACCTCGCGCAGGCTGGAAAACGCGCCGTTGTGCATATACGGCGCGGTCAGCGCGATGTTACGCAAGGTTGGCGTCTTGTAGCGCCAGCGGTCGTCCGGGTTTTGGCTGATTTCATAGCGGCCCAGATCGTTCGGCTTGGCAGCACTGACTTGGCCGAGCGCCGCCGCGTCCAAAGCGTAAGTGACGCCCGGCGCGACCTGCACCGCCTGCTTGGCCGTCGGCTTTTTCATGCTCTCACGGAAGCCTAAGCCGGTGTTGTGCAACTGGTTGTCGGTGAACAAGGCGTCATGCGCGCCGACGGTGTGGCACTGCGCACAGCCCGCCTTGCCGCTGAACAACGCAAACCCCTGCTGCGCCTGCGCCGACAGCGCTTGCGGCTGCCGGCCGTAGCGCCAGCGGTCGAACGGCGAATTCGCCGACAGCAGTGTCCGCTCATAACTGGCGATGGCCTGCCCCACGGTTTCCATCGACGGGCCACGGCGGAAAGCCTGCTGAAACAGTCCACGGTAATCGTCCAAGCGTTTCAGCGTGTCGATCACGAAGCCGACCGAAGGATTGCCCATTTCGTTGTGCGCCAACAGCGGCCCCCAGACTTGATTTTCCAGCGTGTTTTCGCGCCCGTCGTGGAACAGCGTCGTGGCATAGGCGACGTTGTACAGCGTCGGCGAATTGCGGCGCACGGTGCGGCCTTCGATGCCCACCGCCGTCGCCTGCTCCTGGCTGGTGAAGCCCTGCTCCGGGATATGGCACATCGCGCAGGAAAACGTGCGGTTCAGCGACAGGCGGCGGTCGTAAAACAGCTTGCGGCCCAGCGCGATTTTGTCGCGGCTCAACGGATTGTCCGCCGGGACGGGCAGGGGCGGCAGACCCAGCGGCGGATGCCGCGCCAAATTCAGCAAATCGGCGGGCCGGCCCTGGCGCTGCGCCAAGGCGACGGAATGGGTTTGGTAGCGCTCAGAGGCATAGCCGGACTTGTCGTCGCCGGGCCGCAGCAGATCCGCCGCGTCCGCCGTCTTGGTGACGGGCGCGGGCGCGGCGGTTTCCAGCAGCAAGGTCTTGATGTCGGCCAACACCGTGTCGGCGTGCAGTACCGACACCGTGTAGACATTGCGGATGCGCCGGTCGCGGTCGATCAAAAACACCCGCAGCAAATGTGAGAACTTGCCGGTGGCATGGCCTTGCGCGTCGAATTCCTGCTCCACCGACTGGCCGTAAGCCTGCAAAATCGGCTGGATCGCCGCCTGCGAGGCGGTGGTCAAAAACCGCCATTCCACGCCAGCCCCCTGAAAGCTCTCGGCATAATGCGCCATCGCCTGCGGCGTGTCGTGTTCCGGGTTGAAGCTCAGCGTAATCAGCCGCAGCGTGTCGGCCAAGGCCGGCTCTTGCTTCAGCTTGGCCTTGATCTTCTGGAACACTAATGTTGCCAGCGGACAGCCGTTGGCGTCGTCGCAGGTGGCGTAAATAAAGCCCAGCAACACTAGCTTGTCGCCATACAGCCGGTGCAGCGTCAACGCCTGCCCGTCGCTGTCCAGCACGTGGCCGTCGGCGGCCGCGCCTAAGCTAGGCAGCGCGTAACTGCCGGGCTGCGGCGCCGGGAAAGGCAGCGGATTGTAGCCGGGGGCCAACGGCGGCGCATCGGCGGACGCGGCGACCGCCAGCACGGCCAGCACGGCCAGCAGCGCGACGGCCCAACGGCTGGCGCGGACGGATGGAGCTTGGAAAAAGGCATGGCGCATGGGGTTTTCTCCCGAAAGACAGGATGCCGAGCGAGGGCGATGGATTAGCACTTGATGATACTCCATCCGGCGCATGGGGATGCGTTTGGGCTTTGGACAGTCGTCGCCGAGGTCTGCCCGTCATTCTGGCCGGGCGCCGGAATCCAGCGTCTAATGGATGGCAAACCCGCCGATTGCGGCAATGCTTGAACTGAGCGGGGCTTACGCTTCGCCTGCCGCTGATCCGGGGTTAGTCGCTGGTTTCGCCGCGTCGCGCTCGGCGAAATGATCCAACAGCAGGCGGTGGGGGAACTCATAGCCGCCGCCGGTTTTGCGCAATAGAATCAACCGGGCGGCATAATCCAAGAAGCGCACATAATTGAATGGGGGGAGGGTGGATTTGTCCACGGGCTGGCGGGGATGGGCCGGTCGTGGCTGGCACGGCCGGGTGTTGGATTGTGGCGTTTGCGTGGCGGCTCTCAAGCCTTTAGCAGCGCGACGAGTGGGCGTGGCAGGCGAGGCTTTGCGGTTTGGCGGCGGGGATTTGCGCGGCGAAGGCGCTGGCGTGGACGGCGTAGCTGCCTAGCGGTGTGCCGCGTGTGACCACCGCCGAGGTGATGCCGACGATCCACACCGCCTTGCCGTGCTTGACCAGCAACGGCGAGCCGGAGTCGCCGAAGGTGCCGTCGCAGTCGGTGGACAGCACACGGTCGCCGTCGATCCGGGCGAGCAAGGCGCAGTTGTTGTGCAGCGACAGTAGGTGGGGGCGGTCTTGGCTGTAGCCGGCCCGCATCAAACGCAAGTCGGGCTGGCTTTCCGGGGGCAAGGGGCGGACGGGAATCGGGCGGATAGCCAGCGGATGCTGCAAATATAAAATCGCCCAGTCGTGGGCGATGTCTTGCAGCGTCGGCCGGCGCGGGTCTATGGCGTCTTCGGCGTGGACGATGTGGCGGCCGCGGGCGTAGCCTTGGTCGGCGTCGCGCCGATGGCCGGCCACGAACACGAGGTCTTCGGCTTCCAGCCACAGGCCGCTGTGGCGATCCATCAGGCAATGCGCGGCGGTCAGCACGGCGTCGGCGGCAATCAGTGCGCCGGTGCAGTGCGCACCGCTGGCTTGGTTGACGCGGCCTAGCGCCTGCCAGGGCCAGGCGGCGGTGTCGAGCGGAGCGCGGTCGTCGTGGCCGATGATGCCGGGCAGGGCCGACCGTGTTTGCGGGTCGGCGGTGGCGGGTGGGGCGGCTAAGCAGCATGTTAGGGCAAGAATGCCATGCATCAGGCGGCGGACGTTCATTGGGTTTGCCTCCGGTGTGGTTGGCAGATCGAGGGTTCAGGCTTTGACTGCAATTGGCATCGTCTGTGCCGTTGTCCGGCCGACTTGCCTTTAATATGTGTAAATAACTGATTTTTTGAGGGGTTGCGTTCCGCGCCCATCATGCTGGCGTGTGGAATTTTGCAAAATGGGAATTTCGTGTAAAACTTGTCGCCGGTCGATATCGAAAGCGCCAATTGGGAAACGAACCATGTCAAGAGTATTTGCGCCTTTTGTCCTTGCGCTGCTGCCCGGCCTGTTTGCGCCGGCGGCGGTCGCCGACATTTACAAATTCGTGGACCGCGAGGGCCGCGTGTCCTACACCGACAAGCCCCAGCATGCGGGCTTCAAGCTGATTTTGTCCACGCCCCAGCAGCCGTCTTATGTCTATTCCAGCCGTAGGCCGGGGCGGGTTTATGCGCTGGGCGAGCCGCGTCGGCATGCGGCGCTCAGCGCGACCCGCGCGCAGCGGCGCGAGGAGTTCTCGCCGTTGATTGAAGCGGCGGCTTATAAGTACAGCCTAGACCCGGCGCTGCTGCATGCTGTCATCCGCGCCGAGTCGGGCTACAACCCTGAGGCGGTTTCGCCGAAAGGCGCGGCAGGCTTGATGCAATTGATGCCGGCCACGGCCAGCCGCATGGGGGTGCGCGACCGCTTTGACCCGCAGGATAACATCGAAGGCGGCGCGCGTTACCTCAGCCAACTGCTGGACATGTTCCCCACGGATGTCAAGCTGGCCGTGGCGGCTTACAACTCCGGCGAGAACGCGGTGAAGCGGCACGGCAACCAGATTCCGCCCTATTCGGAAACGCAGACCTATGTGGATCGGGTGTTGAATTATTACAGCCGCTGAGGCGTCGCCGTCAGCAAGGCCCGCGCTGTCACAGCACGTCCACGCCGAACTTTTCCAGCAGCCGCACCAGCCGGATCAGAGGCAATCCCACTAAAGCGTTGGGATCTTCGGTTTCCAGCCGGGTGAACAACGCTATCCCTAACCCTTCCGACTTGAATCCGCCCGCGCAGTCGTAGGGGTGCTCTTTGTCCGCATACCGTTCAATCTGTCCTGCGGTCAGTGGACGAAAATGGACGAGGGTGCGATCCACTTCCACCAGCGCCTTGCCGCTGGCCGCGTCCAGCACGCAGATGCTGGTCAAAAATTCAACGCGCTTGCCTGCGGCGTCCCGCAGTTGCCCCACTGTCGCGGCATGATTGCCGGGCTTGTTGAGTTGGCGGCCTTCCAGCATGGCGACTTGATCCGAGCCGATGATTAAATGTTCAGGAAAACGCGCCGCCAAGGCGAGCGCTTTTTCCCGCGCCAGCCGTGTGGATAGCGCCGTCGGTGTTTCGCCCGCGCCCGGCGTTTCGTCGATGGCGGGCGATACCGCCTCGAATGGCAGGCCAAGCTTGGCCAGCAAGGTCTGCCGGTAAGGTGAACTGGAGGCAAGCACCAGCTTGCGGGGGGAAGTGTCTAGAGGCTTCATCAGGCGGTCACGGTCGGTTAAAGTGAGATAGTTTTGACAATTTTGCCGGTTTCTCGGTATCATTCTCGGCTTATGGCCGAACACCTTCCCGAATTTATCGATCCTCTGGCGCTGACGGAAAAGCGGCGACAGTTTAAAGGGTCTTTGCCTTTGTCCAAAATGCCTCGCCTCGTTGATCTGCTGCTGGACAAGGAAGGCCAAGCCAGCTTCGAGTTGAGTTTTGGGCGAGATGGCAAGGTCGCGGCAGTGGTCGGCAAGGTGGAGGCGTCTTTGGTGTTGGAGTGCCAATGCTGCCTTGGCGCCATCCCGTGGGCAGTGCGGAGCGAGGTGCGTTTGGGTGTGGTCAAGACCATCGCCGAGGCTGATTTGCTGCCTGAGAGCTATGAGCCTTTGTTGCTGGAAGGGGACACTATCCCGCTGGCCGACATCGTCCAAGAGGAATTGCTGCTGGCGGTTCCTAGCATTCCCCAGCATGCGCAGTGTGGCCCCGCCGTGCCTGCGCCACAAGAAATGGCCATGGAACCCGCGAAACGGCCCAATCCATTTGCCGTTTTGGCCAAATTGAAACAGTGAACTAAACGATTTTATTTTTAGGAGTGATCCATGGCTGTACAACAGAACCGCAAAACCCGCTCCAGAAGAGGGATGCGCCGCGCACACGACGCTTTGACCGCGAAAGCCCTTTCCATCGAGCCGGTCACCGGTGAAACCCATTTGCGCCACCATGTCAGCCCCGATGGTTTTTACCGGGGCCGCAGAATTGTCGTCCCCAAAGGCGATGCCGAAACGGACGAAT
>JBJSYU010000585.1:0-8011 GCA_046089945.1 Candidatus Methylumidiphilus sp. | reverse complement strand
TGAAAAAAGGCGAGCAGATCATCGAGTTCACACCGCAGCAGGAAGGGTTGATACCGTGGTCTTGCTCGATGGGCATGACCACCGGCACGTTCCGCGTGGTCGAGGGCGAAAGCAAGCCAGCCGGGGAGCCGCCTAAGGACGAGGCCGCGCCCAAGCCCTAAGCGAAAAAACCGTTCACATCCGCCGCCGTTTCAAGCATTATTTGCCGTCAGGCTGATTAAGAGAGCCTGACTTAAATCCACTTTTTATCACCAGAGACAGGAGACATCGCATGAGCAACTTAGAATCTTACAAACAGAAGATCGAAGCTGAATTGGAAGTGGCGCAGGCCAAACTGGCCGAACTCAAGGCCCATGTCAAAAGCTCCGCCGCCGACGTTCAGCTTGAATATGCCGAACAAATCGCCCAGCTTGAGCAAGTCGTGGACGCAGGCAAAGCCAAGCTGGGCGAACTCGCCGAAGCCGGCGAGGAAACCTGGGAACACTTAAAGGAAAGCGCCGAACATGCCTGGGAAAAACTGAGCGCCGCCGTCAAGGATGTCGCCGCCAAACTGTGACGAGAAACCCTACTTGCGGCAGAAAAGGACACGCGGGGCGTGTCCTTTTTTTACGCCACCACACAACATAACCCTAGCCGGGCCTAATCCGCATTACGCGTTTTTACCGCGCTGCAAGGCTTCGATTGCGGCGAGGGGCAATTCGATGATGTCGGCAATTTGCGCGGGTGGCATACCTTGCGCCAAGAGTTTTTTGGCGACGGCTTCGGCATGCAGTTGGAAGCCTTTCTCCACGCCGATTTGCACCCCTTTTTCAATGCCTTGTTCAAGACCCTGCTCAATGCCTCGCTCAATGCCCTTCCCTAGCCCTCGTTCCATCCCGATTTGGTAGACCGCCAATTTCTCAATGTCAACGTTCAGCATGTCCAGCTCCTCTTTGATGTTTAGGTTTAATTCGCGGTTGCTTGCCAATATGTCGAGCATTTCGACATATTCCCGCAAACGCGCCGGATTGCCGCCGACCCGGGCAATCAGGCGCGTCAAAATAGCGTGGATGATATCCTGCGCGGCGCGGCCCTTAAAGTCGCACAGCACCGCCAGCACCCAGGCTTCCGGCGCGTCCTGATCCAACAGAGTTTGGCCGTCCACCTCCCGCATGTCCACGATCTGATACTGGTAACTCAAGGCTGGCTGGCTGAGGTTGCCAGCCATGTTCAAGGGTTGTTTGCCGATGTACAGCAAATATTGACGCACATTCAGGCCGCGCCTTGCAAACAGTATGTCTGTCAGGTAAGTGCGTCTGCACAAAAAATATTCTATGTGAACAAATTTAAGAGATAAGTAACGTAAGTTTTTTATTGCCGATAAATTCACCATAAATCAATGGCTTGAATTTTTTTTGGCTATTATAAAATAACCAGTTAATTATTGCTTTGCATAATATTTAATTTGCACAGGAACTTATCGCAGCATCCGCAACGGCATGAGCGCGTCGTTGTCGTTTTGGATTTCCACATGCAGGATAAACTCGCCCCAATCCGGCGTGCTGACCCGCGCCACTAGATCGGCATGGCGGTCTTCGACGCGCTGCTGTTCGGTTTCGACCAGTTCGACTTCGGACACTGGCAGGCCGAACAGGTACACCGCAAAGTCGCGCACCAGATTTTTGAGTATGGTCTTGGAAATGATGTCTTTGTCGCCCACGGCAATCTTCCGGGCTTCAGGCGGGCAGGGCGGTTTGCTCGCGCAGTTCGCGCAGCTTCATCAAGGCGTAAACCGTCTCCAGGCACGGTGCCGCCACGCCCAAGGACTGCCCGCAGCGCACCGCATTGCCCAAGATGGCCTCGGTCTCCATCGCCCGACCGGACTCGAAATCCAGCAGCATGCTGGTTTTGTACGGCGGCATTTTACGGGTGGTGTTGATGTTGGTTTCGACGATATCGGGTGGCAGCGGATGGCCTGCGGCGGCGGCGATGGCGGCGATTTCCACCATCAGGGCGCGCACCAGCGGCTCCTGCGTGTCGAGGATGTCGGCGGTGGACAAGCCGCCGGACAGCACCGACAGTGGATTGAACGCGGCGTTCCAGACGCATTTTTGCCAACGCGCCGTGGCAATGTCGGCGCGGGCCGCGCAGTGTGTCCCGGCCCGCTCAAACGCGGCGCACAAGGCCAGGGTTTTCTCCGACACGCCTGTGGGAAAGTTGCCGAACATCAGCCGCCCATAGGCTTGGTGCCAGATTTTGCCGGGCGCGGTGCGCGTCACGCCGACGAAGGCCAGCCCGCTGATGATCTCATTGCCGGGATAGGCTTCGGCGATTTCTTGCTCGATGCCGATGCCGTTGGACAGCAGCACGATGGCGGTGTCCGCGCCGACTGCCCCGCGCAGCAGGGCTACACGATCCACCTGCGCCGTCACTTTCACGCACAGCAGCACATAATCGGGTTTCTGTTCCAATTCCGCCGCGTCGCGCACGACTTCGGCGGGTTCAAAGTGCCAGCCGCCGTTGAAGCTGTCGATGTCGATGCCGTGCTGCTGAATATGTGCGCAATCGGAGCGGGCGACCAGCGACACGGCGGCGCCCTGCCGGGCCAGCAGCGAGCCATAAAAACAGCCGACCGCGCCGGCGCCGATGACCAACACATTCATGGGGTTTCCTCCAGCAAGGTTTTCAGGAAGGGGATGGTGAGCTTGCGCTTTGCCGCCAGCGTGGCGCGATCCAGCAGCGCCAGCAACTCCATCAGGCCGGGCAGGTCGCGGCGGTAGTTGCCCATCAAAAACCGCCCGACGGCGGGCGACACGTCCAGTCCCAGCAGCCGCGCCCGCAGCCTGAGCGCGGCCAGCTTGCCGGCGTCGTCCAACGGGCGCAGCAGCAGGGTCAAGCCCCAGCCCAGCCGGGTTTGCAAGTCTGGCAGCAACACCTCCAAGGCGTCGGGCGGCGCGTCGGCCGCGACGACGAGGCTTTGCCCGGCGTCGCGCAGGCGGTTGAACAGGTTGAACAGCGCTTGCTCCCATTCCGCGTCGCCGATGACGGCTTGCAGGTCGTCCAGACAGACCGCGTCCTGTTCCTCCAAGCCTTCCAGCACCTCGCCGCCGTATTCCTGCAACACCCGCAGCGGCAGATAAGAAACCGCCCGCCCGGCGCGGTGGGCTTCGCGGCAGTAGGCGTGCAGCAAATGGGTCTTGCCCAAGCCCGTCTCGCCCCACAGGAAAATCAACGGCTCCGGGCTTTGGCCCAAGGCGGCGCGGCGCAGATGCGCCACCGCTTCGGCGTTGCCGCCGGGGTAAAACTCCTCAAAGCCATGTTCGGGGTTGAAGCCGAAGGGCAGCGGAATTTGTCGGCTCATTCAGTCGCCGCGCAGGCGCAGCCGCGCCAGCGAGCCGCCAAACAGGCACAGGCTGAATACGATTTCCAGCCCCGCCTGCACACGCTGGCCGGGGTCGGTGGTGGCGACCACGCCATGGATGAAATACACCAGGCCCAACAGCCCCAGCCCGATGAAGCTGTTGCGGCGGTCGTAGAGCATGCCGCGCAAGGGCATCAGCAAGGGCAGGGTGGCGACGGCCAGCACCAGCGAGGTCGGCGCGTGGCGCGGCGGCGCGAAGGCCGTCGCCCAGGCCAGCCACAGGATCAACAGCCCAAAATAGCCGACATAGGCGGCGGCGCGGGCAAGGTTCACGGTTGTTCGCCCTTCAGCGCCAGTGCCACTCTCGCCAAGCGCGCGCCGAACACACGGCAGAGCTTTTTTTCCTCCGCGCTCATGTCGCGGTCGCGGCCGCTGAGGCAGCTAGGCCCGTAGGGTGTGCCGCCGGATTGGGTGGCGGTCAGCGCCGGCTCTTTGCTGGGAATGCCGACCAACACCATGCCGTGATGCAGCAGGGGCAGCAGCATCGTAATCAGCGTGGACTCATGCCCGCCGTGCATCGACGAGGTGGAGGTGAACACGCCGGCCGGCTTGCCGATCAACGCGCCGGAAAACCACAGGCCGCTGGTGTTGTCGAGGAAATACTTCAACGGCGCGGCCATGTTGCCGAAATGCGTGGGGCTGCCCAAGGCCAATCCGTCGCAGTTCTGTAAATCGTCCAAGCTGGCGTAAGGATGGCCGGTGGCGGGGATGCTGTCCGCCGTCGCCTCGCAAACGGCCGACACTTCCGGCACGGTGCGCAGCTTGGCCGTCGCGCCGGGGACTTCCTCGACGCCGTGGGCGATGATGTTCGCCATCGCGGCAGTGGTGCCGTAGCGGCTGTAATACAGGATCAGGATTTCTGCCATGGGGTTGTTGTCGCTGTTGGGTGTGGACGTGAGCGCGTGCCTGTGGGACGAAACCCTAAGTCAGGGGCGTCCGCCGGGCGCTGCCTCGATTAATGAAGTGCGATAGTTTAACGGAGTTGGGCAGGCCCATTGCGGATTTTTGGCGGCCGCCGGGCAATGGCCGAGGGCGCGTTTCCGCCCAGCCATGCGGTTGCTGCTTGTGCGTTGACCCGCCAAACCAGTTACCTAAGATAGCCGCAAGTCCGACGCGAGGGGTAGGTCGGCATTGGCGGTCTCGATCAGGCTGAGTGCTGCGATGCTCTGACTTTCGAGGCATCGGAAGCGAATGCTTAGCCATTCTCACTCGTTGGCATGAGTTCCACCCATTGGATGATACCTCGTTCTGTAATGGACGGCAGTACCCATACAAACACCTATACTGTACCTTTTCAACCTGTGGAGTATGCCATGAAGAGCTCATTGAAGTTTTTCTTTGCGATTAGCGTGTTGGCCGCGACGATTCCTGCTGCGCAGGCCGCGACAATCATCGTGCCGCCATCCGAGTGGGGAGCGATGCAGACCGTAGCAGGGGCCAACCCGCACCAAGAATTGATCTACGAGTTTACGGTCACGCCCGACCAACCGCTCACCATCAGCACCAGCTTCACCGCATCAAGCTACGCACCGAATGCCTATGAGGCCGGCTTCGTTTCGCCCGGTTGGTTCGGCGTGCGCAGCATCTGCACCACTTGCGGCACCGAAGGGAATGTGATCTGGGAAATGCGCAAGCCCTACGAGTCAGATTTCAGAACCGCCTACACGAGGATCCTGATCGGCGGCGCGGGTCGAGGTGATGAAGTGGCCGACTATGTGCCGGGTGGCAGTTACCAAAGCACCCTGGTCTGGAACCGGGCGACCGGGAAGATCGACATCAACGTGACTGGCCCTGGTCTCGACGTCACGCGGCAGGTGGACTCTAATGGCTACACGATCACTGGCCTTGTTTTTCATGGCCCCGACTTGGCGGAGATGGCCCCCTCCGCCTTCGGCAACGTGTCCGTCACCACGCAGGCCGTGCCGGTTCCCGCCGCCGGCTGGCTGTTGGGTTCCGCCGTGCTGGGCTTGTTCGGCCTGCGCCGCCGCGTCCGCTAGTCCTGAGTGATTGGTAGCGCCGGCATCCTGCCGGCCAAAGTCTGCGAATGCATCAAGCGCCGGCAAGGATGCCGGCGCTACGATTGCACAGCCGATGCCGCGCAACATCGGTTCCTAAGCGTCCGGGTCGGCGAGGGCGTTGCGGTATAATCGCAAACCCCGCCAGCCATCCCACACCTTCCCGTGTCCAGCCACTCCCCCGCCATCGTCGAAGCCGAAAACCTCAGCAAGCAGTACGGCGCGCAGCGCGTCGTCAACGGCATTTCCTTTGCGCTTCACGCCGGCGAGTTCTGCGGCATCCTCGGCCCGAACGGCGCCGGCAAAACCACCACCTAAAATATGCTGGTCGGCCTCACGCCGCCTAGCGGCGGCGGCTTGCGTGTGTTGGGCTTCCCGATCCCGCGCCAAGCCCGCGCCATGCGCCAGCGCATCGGCGTGGTGGGGCAGGCGGACAACCTCGACCGCGACTTCACCGTGGTGGAAAACCTGCGCGTGTATGGGCGCTATTTTGGCCTGCGGCGGGCCGATCTGGAATGCCGCATCCCCGAACTGCTGGCCTTCGCCGCGCTGGAGGACAAGGCCGACGCCCACGTCAACCATCTGTCCGGCGGCATGAAGCGCCGATTGAGCATCGCCCGCGCTTTGGTCAACCGCCCGGAATTGCTGATATTGGACGAGCCGACCACCGGCCTAGACCCGCAAATCCGCCAACACATCTGGCGCCTGCTGCGCCAACTGCAAAAAGACGGCATGACCATCATCCTGACCACGCATTACATGGACGAGGCGGAGCGTTTGTGCGGGCGCATCATCTTGATGGATCATGGCCGCGTCCTCGCCGACCGCAGCCCGCAGGCGCTGGTGCGCGAGCGCATCGAGGCGCATGTGCTGGAAGTCTACGGCCCTGGGCTGGCGGCGTGGCAGCGGGCCAATCCGCTGGCCGGGCCGGTGCGCTGCGAGCAGGCTGGGGAAACCTGCTTTTATTACGGGGCGGACTTGTCGGGTTTGGTGAAGACTTTGGACGGCCATCCGGGGCTGCGCTACGCCTACCGCCCCGCCAATCTGGAGGATGTGTTTTTGAAAATGACCGGACGGGATTTGCGCGATGGCTAACTGGGGCTTCCGCTGGCTGCCGGTGTGGCGGCGCAACGCCTGGGCTTGGCGCAAATCGATCCGCACCGCCTTGCTTGGCGGCTTCGCCGAGCCGCTGTTCAGCTTGTTCGTGCTGGGCTATGGCTTGGGCGGCTTTGTCGGCGCCGTCGAGGGGATGCCGTATCTGGCCTTCCTGACCGCCGGCGTGGTGTCCTTAAGCGCGATGAACGCCGCCACGTTCGAGGGGCTGTATCTGGCCTACACCCGCATGGCGGTGCTGAAAACCTGGGACGGCATGCTGGCCGCGCCCTTGGGGGTGGCCGATGTGGTGGTGGGGGAGATCCTATGGATGGGCAGCAAAAGCCTAATCAACACCAGCCTGATTTTGCTGGTCGCGTCGGGTTTCGGCTTGGCTGCGGACTGGACAGCGCTGTGGGTGTTGCCGGTGGCGTTCCTGGCCGGCCTGTGCTTCGGGGCCATGGCTTTGGTGATGACCTCGTATGCCCACAGCTACGATTTTTTTGTCTATTACATCAGCCTAGGCGTCACGCCGATGGTGATGCTAGGCGGCGTGTTTTTCCCGGCGGACAGTTTGCCGGAAGCCGCCCAGCTGGGCAGCGCCTGCCTGCCTTTGCATCATGTCGTCGCGTTGGTGCGGGCCTTGCTGTCGGGGCATTTCGATTGGCCGCTGCTGATCCACCTCGCCGCGCCAGCCGGCTTTGCCGTCGGCGCGACACTGTTTGCCATCTGGCGGTTCAAGCGGCGGCTGTCGCGCTGACGGCCGCGCCTTGCCACAGGCCGTCAATAGATCGGCGGCAGCAGTTGCTCCTCACGGCGTGAACTGGCCGATGGCGCGGCTGGGGCGGGCGCGGGCGGCATCCGCTGCGCGGGCGGCGCGGCCGGGCTGGTCTGCGCCACTGGCCTAGGCGGTGGTGCGCTCGATGTCTGCGCCGGGATGTGTGGAACGACCGGCGCGGGCGTCGCCTGACTGGGCGCCGGGGTAGCAGGCCGGTATTCCGGCACCGGCGCGGGTTTTGCCACCACCGGGGCGGGGGCGGGGGCAATGGCCGGCGGGGGCGGCGGCGGAGCCGTGCCGTCGGCGGGCCTATCCACCGACGGGTTGCGCGACATGACCGGGATTTTCTCGCTCTGCCCCGCCGTCACCGTGCCGCCGCTGATGATCGTCGGAATGCCATTCGGCTTGCGCAGCGCCTGCTTCAAGGCGTCTTGGTTCAGCACAAAGCCCGGCCGGTCGGCGGTTTTCTTTTCGATCAACGGCTTCGCCAGCGCTTGCAGCTTGTCGTAGCCCAAATGGTCTTCGTCCAAGGGCTGGCTGACTTCGATGTACAAGTCAGGGCCGCGCCAGCCGACTTTCACCGACTGATACACCAAATTGACCTGGGTGCCGACGCTGACTTTCGGGAACAACTGCGCCACGTCCTCCGGGTACATGCGCATGCAGCCATGCGTGACCATCATGCCGATGCCGTCGGCCTTGTCCTGGCCGGTGCCGTGGATCAAA
>JBJSYU010000584.1:0-3486 GCA_046089945.1 Candidatus Methylumidiphilus sp. | reverse complement strand
CCACGCGCCAGCACCGAGGCGGTTTTGCCGAGTTCGGCAGCGCCCGCTGGGGAACAGAAAATCAGGCTAGAGCGTTTTTGGAAGTCATAAACGCCTAGGGGTGAGGAGAACCGCGCCGTGCCAGAGGTCGGCAGCACATGGTTGGGGCCGGCGCAGTAGTCGCCCAGCGCCTCGGCGGTGTGGCGACCCATGAAGATGGCGCCGGCGTTGCGGATCAACGGCAGCAGGCTGTCCGGGTCGGCCACCGACAATTCCAGGTGTTCGGGGGCAATGCGGTTGACGATCTCCGCCGCCTGCGCCAGATCCCGCACTTGGATCAACGCGCCGCGTGTGCCTAGCGAGGCCGCGACGACGGCTTGGCGCTCAAGTGTCGGCAGTAGTTTGGCGATGCTTGCCGCCACTGCGTCCAAGTGTCCGGCGTCGGGGCTGATTAAAATGGCTTGGGCGTCTTCGTCGTGTTCGGCCTGCGAAAACAAATCCATCGCCAGCCAATCGGGGTTGGTTTGTCCATCGCTGACGATGAGGATTTCGGAGGGGCCGGCGATCATGTCGATGCCGCATTGACCGAACACCAGCTTTTTGGCGGTGGCGACATAAATGTTGCCGGGGCCGACGATTTTATCGACGCGGGGAATGGAGCCAGTCCCATAGGCCAAGGCCGCGACCGCCTGAGCGCCGCCGATACGGAACACCCGATCCACCCCGGCCAGCCAAGCAGCGGCCAGCACCAGATTGTTCAACTCGCCTCTAGGCGTAGGCGACACCATGATGATGTCCGGCACGCCGGCGACTTTGGCGGGAATTGTGTTCATCAACACCGAGGACGGATACGCCGCCTTGCCGCCCGGCACATACACGCCGACCCGATCCAAGGGCGTGACCTGCTGGCCCAACACGGTGCCGTCAGCTTCGGTGTAGCGCCAGGATGCTTGCTTTTGCCGCTCGGCATAGGCGCGGATGCGGGCGGCGGCGGTTTCCAGCGCCTGCGCCTGTGCCTTGGGCAAGCCGTCCCAAGCCACTTGCAGCACAGCGCGCGGCAGTTCCAGATCCTCGGCACTGGCCGCTGAGTATTGGTCGAAGCGTTCGGTGTATTCGAGCAAGGCGCTGTCGCCGACCTCGCGCACATGGCGGATGATCGCGGCGACGCGGGCATGGATGTCGGCATCCGTGCTTTCATCCCAAGCCAGCAATTGGCCCAGTTGGGCGGAAAAATCGGGGTCTTGCGCGTCAAGCCGGGCAATGTTCAGCGTTGTCATGGTGTTTTCCTCATGCCGCCGCGTCGCGTGGAGCGGCCAAGCTTGCGGCCACTTGCCAGAGCAGTTCGGTGACAGCCTGGTGTTTCATCTTCATCGCCGCCTTGTTGACGACCAGTCGGCTGCTGATCTCCATAATCAACTCCCTAGGCTCCAGGCCGTTGGCTTTGAGGGTGTTGCCGGTGTCCACCAGATCGACGATGCAGTCGGCCAAGCCCACCAGCGGCGCCAGTTCCATCGAGCCGTACAGTTTGATGATCTCCGCCTGTATGCCTTTTGCGGCGAAATAGCGCTGCGCCGTCTTCACGTATTTGGTCGCCACCCGCAGCCGCCGGCCGCTGGGCTGGTAGCCGACGCGGGCGGCGGTCATCAGCCGACATTTGGCGATGCCCAAATCCAAAGGCTCGTACAGCCCTTCGGCGCCGTATTCGACCAACACATCCTTGCCGGCAATGCCTAAATCAGCGGCACCGTATTCGACATAGGTCGGCACGTCGGTGGCGCGGATCACCAGCAGGCGCACATCGTCGCGGCTGGTCGGCAGGATCAGCTTGCGGCTTTTGTCGGGATCGACGGTGGGCCGGATGCCGGCCGAGGCCAGCAAGGGCATGGCGTCATCGTAAATCCGGCCTTTGGAAATGGCGATGGTCAGCATAAGCCACTCACTGCGGGGTGCGGCGGATTTCGGCGCCGAGCTGCGAGAGCTTTTCCTCGATGCATTCGTAGCCGCGGTCGATGTGGTAGATGCGCTCGACCACGGTCTGCCCTTCCGCGACCAGCCCGGCCAGCACCAGGCTGGCGGAGGCGCGCAAGTCGGTGGCCATGACCGGCGCGCCGGTCAGCCGTTCCACGCCGCGCACGATGGCGGTGTTGGATTCCAGTTTGATGTTCGCGCCCATGCGCTGCATTTCCTGCACATGCATGAAGCGGTTTTCAAACACGGTTTCGGTGATGATGCCGACGCCCTCGGCCATCGCATTCAACGCGGTGAATTGCGCCTGCATGTCGGTGGGGAAGGCCGGATAGGGCGCGGTGCGCAGCGACACCGACTTCGGCCTGCGGCCTTCCATGTCCAGCTCAATCCAGGAGTCGCCGCAGTCGATCTTCGCCCCGGCTTCGCGCAGTTTCAGCAGCACTGCGTCCAGCAGATCGGGGCGGGTGTTCTTCAAGCGTACTTTGCCGCCGGTCATCGCCGCCGCCACGAGATAAGTGCCGGTCTCGATGCGGTCGGGCAGAATCTGGTAATGCAAGCCTTCGCCGGACAGCGCCTCTACGCCTTCGATTTCCAATATGTCAGTGCCGGCCCCGGAAATTTTCGCGCCCATGGCATTGAGGAAATTCGCCAAGTCCACGACTTCCGGCTCGCGGGCGGCGTTTTCGATGATGGTGACGCCATCGGCCAAAGCCGCCGCCATCATCAGGTTTTCGGTGCCAGTCACCGTCACCAGATCCAACACCAGCCGGGTGCCTTTCAGGCGCTTGGCGGTGGCGTAGATATAGCCGTTCCTAACGCTGATGTCCGCGCCCATCGCCGTCAGCCCTTCCAGATGGATATTGACCGGGCGGGTGCCGATGGCGCAGCCGCCGGGCAGCGAAACTTCGGCTTTGCCGAAACGCGCCACCAGCGGCCCTAGCACCAAGATCGACGCGCGCATGGTTTTCACCAGTTCGTAAGGCGCGTAAAAGCTCTTGATCGTGGTGGAATCAACCTCGACATTGAGCTTTTCGTCAATCACCAGATGCACGCCCATGCGGCCGAGCAATTCCATGGTGGTGGTGATGTCCTGCAAGTGCGGCACGTTGCCGATAAGCACCGGCTTTTCCGACAGGAGCGTCGCCGCCAAAATAGGCAGGGCCGCGTTTTTGGCCCCCGACATGCGCAATTCCCCGTATAAAGGATTGCCGCCCGTGATAAGCAATTTATCCATACTCTTTAACTACTCGGTTGCAAGCCAGGGTACAAACCCTTAAAGGCTATTTGTTGTTATCGGTTTAATCAATCAGCAAAATCTCATCCACCCCGGCGACATGGGCCATGGCCAATAGCTGCCGGGGCAGGTTGGCGTAATGCAGTTCCACGTCGGCGTCGGCCGCCTGCCCCAGCCATTCCAGCAGCAAGGCCAGCCCGGCGCTGTCGGCCTTGGCGACGCCGGCCAAGTCGAACACAATCC
This sequence comes from Candidatus Methylumidiphilus sp., assembly GCA_046089945.1. Classification (GTDB taxonomy): domain Bacteria; phylum Pseudomonadota; class Gammaproteobacteria; order Methylococcales; family Methylococcaceae; genus Methylumidiphilus. The sequence continues at coordinate 62 of JBJSYU010000584.1, read as the reverse complement.
GCTTAGGCTCTGTGAAAAAATTCGCCGTCTTGCGCAAAGCCGCTTCGACGGAGGCGAAGCTT
>JBJSYU010000583.1:0-3402 GCA_046089945.1 Candidatus Methylumidiphilus sp. | reverse complement strand
TTCCGTTCGCCCTGAGCTTGTCGAAGGGTGAACGGAAAAATCCAACTCATTGAAGACTCATTGAAGAGGGTCAAGCCGTTCATGGTTCGACATGCTCACCACGAACGGCTTGACCCGAAGGCCGTGCGTAACATCAGTTATAAAGAGACCCACAAACCATGCCCCAACTTGGCATCGACCCACAAAAACTGGCGTTCCTGAACCCCGAAGGCGCCGACCGCCCCTTGCGCAGCCCGCTCGGCGCCGAGGTGCTGGAACGGGCGCGCCGCCACCGCCGGGCGCGGCTGCGGGCGCAGCTTGCCGCGCACGACTGCGCCGCCGCGCTGTTGTACGACCCGGTCAACATCCGCTACGCGCTGGACACGCCGAACATGCAGTTGTGGACGCTGCGCAACGCCGTGCGCTACGCGCTGGTGCTGGCGGACGGCCCGGCCATCCTGTTCGAGTTGGCCGGCTGCGAACACCTCGCCGACGGGCGCGACGACATCGATCAAATCCGCCCGGCCATAGGCTGGCTGTTCATGGCCACCGGTTCCAGCCAGCCGGCCCGCGTCGAGGACTGGGCGGATGAGATCGACAGCCTGCTGCGCGAGCATGGGGGCGGCAACCGCCGGCTGGCCATCGACAAACTGGAACTGCCGGGGCTGCGGGCGCTGGAGCGGCGCGGCGTGGCCTGCGTGGACGGCCAGCCGCTGGCCGAGACCGCCCGCGCCATCAAAAGCGCCGACGAGGTCGAACTGATGCGCTGGTCTGTCCGCGTCTGCGAAGCCGGCCTGGCGCGGCTGTGGCAGGCTTCGGAGCCGGGGCGCACCGAGCAGGAAATCTGGGCGGCGTTGCAGCACGAGAACGCCCGCTCCGGCGGCGAATGGCTGGAAACCCGGCTGCTCACCGCCGGCCCGCGCACCAACCCCTGGTATGGCGAATGCTCGGACTATGTCTGCCAGGAAGGCCAGATCATCGCCGTGGACACCGACATGATCGGCCCCTACGGCTATTGCGCGGATCTGTCGCGCAGTTGGACGTGCGGCCACACGCCGTTCAATGCCACGCAGCGCAGCCTGTACGCGGCGGCGCTGGAGCAGATCAACCACAACGTGGCGCTGCTGCGTCCGGGGCTGAGGTTTATGGAATTCATCGAGAAATCTTGGCGCATCCCGCCACGCTTCCAGGAACGCCGCTACGGCATCGCGCTGCACGGCGTCGGCCTGGTCGACGAGTGGCCGGTCGTGCCCGACCACCCCAGCGCGGCCCAGGCCTATGACGGCGTGTTCGAGGAGAACATGACAGTCTGCGTGGAAAGCCTGATCGGCGCCGAAGGCACCGAATGCGTCAAGCTGGAGACACAAGTGTTGATTACGGCAGGAGGCGCCGTGCGCCTGGACAGTTTCCCCTGGGAGAATATTTAACATGGCACTACCCACAGTTTACGGGCCTGAGGCCCTTTTCGAAGGCGGGGCCGGCAGTCCGCACCCGGACAAGCCTTGCGTCCCGCGTCAACCAGAAGAGCGGCCGGGCGCCTCGGCCCAGTTGCCTGGCGACAGCGCCGCCGCCTTTTACGTGGAAGGCACCTTGGATATTGACCGCTGGTTCCAAGTCGCCGACGCGGACTACAGGGCGGTGCTTGACGCGCTGGATATCGACGCCCTGTTGCCGCCGGCGCAGGCGCTGCGCCTGCTCGACGTGGGCTGTGGCACGGGCCGCTTCCCGGCCATGCTGCGCGCCCGCCTGACCGGCCGCAGTGAGGCCATCGAATACGATTTTGTCGATCCCGCCCCCCATTGCCTGCGCCTCATGCGCGAGAGCCTGGCTTATCCCTACCAGGCCGGGCGCGGCTTGCCGCTGCGCGCGCAAGATCTGGACGCCTGCGAAACCGGGCGCTACGACGTCGTCTGGGCCATCCACTCGCTCTACTACGTGGCGGCGGCGGCGGTTCCGGACGTGGTGCGGAATCTGCGCCGCCTGCTCGCCCCCGAAACCGGCGTCGGCCTGATCTATATCGCCAGCCGCGATTCGTTCTACTTGCAGATCCACGAAGCCTACCGCCAGGTTTTCGCCACCTCCGTCGAACCGTTTCTCAGCGCCGAACACTACGCCGACGCCTTCGCCGCCCTAGTCGTCCCACACCAGCAGAAGCGGCTGCGCTATTTCCATGAAATCCCGGTGGAAGACCACGCGCTGCTGGAGAGCTACCTGCACAAATGCGTGCTCGACCCCGCCCAGCCCCTTTTCGCCTGGTGGCGGCATGCGCCGTTGCGCGAACTGATCGAGGGCTATCGGGACGGCGAGGTTTACCGCTTCCCGCAGGAAGCCGCCCTGTTCCAATTCGGCGCCTAGGCGAGCGCACGGCAAGTCGATGTTTTTAGTTGAACTCAAACCCAAAGGAAAAAAGCCATGACCGCGCAAGGCGCAAAGCCAAACACAGCAATGGACGCTGCATTGGAATCCGATCCCGCCGCCCGCATGGCGGCGCGCTACCGCGCCGTGCGGCAACAGACAGAGGCGCTGTGCGCGCCGCTGTCGGCGGAAGACCACGTGATCCAGTCGATGCCGGACGCCAGCCCGGCGCGTTGGCATCTGGCCCACACCACGTGGTTTTTCGAGACTTTCGTGCTGGCCGAGGCGGTGCCTGGCTACCAGCCCTGGCATGAGGCTTTCGCCTATCTGTTCAACTCTTATTACAACCTGGTCGGCCCGCAGTACCCCAGGCCCCGGCGCGGCCTGCTGTCGCGGCCCAGCGTGGCGGAGATTTACGCCTACCGCCACGCCATCGACGGGCGCATGGCGGACTTTTTGGACGGCGGCGGGCGGGCGGCGGAATTCCTGGCGACGCTGGAGACCGGCTTGCAGCACGAGCAGCAACACCAGGAACTGATCCTGACCGACCTCAAGCACCTGCTGTCGTGCAACCCGCTGTGGCCGGCCTACCAGGAACAAGCCGCCGCAGAGGCCCGCCCGGCGCCGCCGCCGCGCTGGATCGAGGGTGAAGCCGGGTCGTGCTGGATCGGCCATGACGGGGGCGGCTTCGCCTTCGACAACGAAGGCCCGCGCCACCAAACCCTGCTCCAAGCCCACGCGCTGGCCTCGCGGCCGGTCAACAACGGCGAATACCTGCAATTCATCGCAGACGGCGGCTATGCGACGCCGACGCTGTGGCTGTCTTTGGGCTGGGATTTTGTGCGCGCGAAGCAGTGGCAGGCGCCGTTGCACTGGGTCGAGTCGGCGGATGGCTGGCAAGAGTTCACGCTGGCCGGGCTGCGGCCGCTGGACCCCGCCGCGCCGGTCTGCCATGTCAGCCTGTTCGAGGCCGACGCCTACGCCCGCTGGGCCGGCGCGCGCCTGCCCACGGAAGCCGAATGGGAGGCGGCGGCCTGCGCCTGCCCGGTAGCGGGGAACTTCATGGAG
>JBJSYU010000582.1:0-6954 GCA_046089945.1 Candidatus Methylumidiphilus sp. | reverse complement strand
CGCGCCCGGGTGGCCCGAGTTGGCTTTCTGGACGGCGTCCATGCTCAAGGCGCGGATGGCGTTGGCGAGTTCACGGCGTGATGGCATGTTGTAGCTCCTGTTTGTTGTTGGGGTGGAAAATGGTGTGCGCGGCGGCAGAGGCCGGAAAAATCTCTGGCGCATTCAAACGCCGCTCTTTATAGTGGCAATCGCTCATAAATGACAATCAGCGTTTTTTAGGCAGACGATAAGCTTAAGCTTATGAACATCACGCTACGGCAATTGCAAGTGTTTGAACGAGTGGCAAGCCGCCTCAGTTTCTCCCGCGCAGCGGAAGATTTGTATCTGACCCAGCCTGCGGTTTCCATGCAAATCAAGCAGTTTGAGGAAACTATCGGCTTGCCGCTTTTCGAGCGCTTGGGGAAGAAAATATATCTGACCCAAGCCGGGGAGGAATTATACCGGCTTAGCAAAACGATTTCCAGAAACTTGGACGAAGCCGAACAGCTAATCCAAGAGTTGAAAGGCACCGATGGTGGCCGCTTGGTGGTCGCCGTGGCCAGCACCGTGCATTACTTTGCCATCCGCCTGTTGGCCGAATTTTGCCGCCGCTACCCCAAAGTACATGTGAACTTTAATGTCACCAACCGCAAAGGCTTGCTGCAAATGCTGGAGGACAATGCCGTCGATATCGTGTTGATGGGCCAGCCTCCCGAAGAAATGGATTTAATCGCCGAATCTTTCATGGATAATCCCTTAGTGGTGATTGCGCCAGCCGACCATCATCTGGCCGGCAAGGCAAACATCCGGCTCGAAGAAATGGGAAACGAAACCTTTTTGATGCGGGAAAAAGGCTCAGGCACACGCACTTCGGCGGAACGGTTTTTATCCGAACGCGGCCTGCATCTCTCCACCACCATGGAAATGAACACCAATGGCGCGATTAAGCAAGGCGTGGAAGTGGGGTTGGGTTTGGGCATTGTGTCTTTGCACACCATAGACCGGGAACTGGCCGATGGCCGACTGGTGATTCTCGATGTCGAGCATTTCCCGCTAATGCGCAAATGGTATATCGCGCACCGTGCCGGGAAACGGCTGACCACGGTGGGATTGGCTTTTGAGGCGTTTGTGCGCAATGAAGCCGCACGCTTTGTCCGGGCGGATTTGCGCGGCGGACTGGGCCAATAAACCTTTATGGCGCGGTTTGGCGGGCTAATATGGACTGCGCTAACTGGAACGCCGCCATGGCATACAAAGGGCTGTTGTTGTAATGTGTGATGACTTGAAAATTATGCAAGGTCAGCCAATATTCTTGGCCGGTTTCGGTTGCCAACGGCAGCAAACCCGCCTGCGTGTCTTCCGGCAAACGACTCGCGTCTTCCACGCCTAAGCTGTGTAGCTCAGCAACGGAATGGCTGGCGGGAAATGTAAGGCTTATTATTCCGGGCAGCTTTTCAGCCACCGCTTTGGCCGGATAGGCGGCGATTTCGCCTTTGTGCCAGCCGGCATAGGCAAAGTAATTCGCCACACTGGCGATGGCATCGGCTGGGTTTGTCCAGATGTTGCGTTTGCTGTCACCGTCCAAATCGGCGGCATATTGACGGAAACTGCTGGGCATGAATTGCGTCATGCCCATAGCCCCGGCATATGAGCCATGCAGGTAAAGCGGATTGATGTTTTCCTCTTGGCATAGCGACAAGTATTCTTCCAATTCTTTGCGGAAATAATCCGCCCGCCTGGGATAGCTGAAAGCCAGCGTGGACAGCGCGTCGATGACCCGGTAATGCCCTAGGTTCTGGCCGTAGCGGCTTTCCGCGCCAATAATGGCGACGATGATTTCAGGCGCGACGCCGTATTGGCTGGCGGCGGCGTCCAAATAGGCGCGGTTGCGCCGCCAAAACTCCACGCCGCCTTGGATTTGCGCTTCGGTCAGCAGGATTTTGCGGTATTGCCACCAGGGCTTGGCCTCGGCGGGGCGATCCATCGCTTGGACAATCTTCGGCTGGATGTCCACTTGCGCGAACACTTTGAGCAATGCCGCTTCGTCAAGGTGGCGGCGGGCCGACACCTCTTTGATGAATAAAGCCACCTCCGGCCGTCCGGCGATATCGGCATGGCCGGGCGCGGAACCGCCCAGCAAGGCCACGCCTAAAGCGAACAGGCAGGCGGGTGTGTTCATGGCGATTCCAACGGCGGCAGCAATTTGCGGTGGGTCTGGATCGACATCAAGATGCCGAAACCGGCCAGCAATGTCACCATCGAGGTGCCGCCGTAACTGACCAGGGGCAGCGGCACGCCGACCACGGGCAGGATGCCGATGACCATGCCGGTGTTGACGAACACATAGACGAAAAACGTCACCGTCAGCGCCCCGCTCAGCAAGCGGCTGAATTTGTCCTGCGCCTGCACGACGATGTAAAAGCAGCGCGCCAGGATGAACAGGTAAATCGCCAACAGCCCGACGCAGCCCAGCAGGCCGAACTCTTCGGCGAACACCGCGAACACAAAGTCGGTGGACGGCTCCGGCAAAAAATCCAAATGCGACTGGGTGCCGTGCAGCCAGCCTTTGCCGTAAATGCCGCCGGAGCCGATGGCGATTTTCGACTGGATGATGTGGTAGCCGCGCCCCAGCGGATCGGATTCCGGGTTCAGAAACATCAACACGCGGTCGCGCTGGTAGCCGTGCATGAAATGCCACAGCACCGGCAGCAGACTGCCGCCCAGCACGGCCAGCGCGGCGATGTAACGCCAACTTAGGCCCGCGATGAATAGCACCGCCGCGCCCGACACGCCGACCAAAAAGGCCGTGCCCAAGTCCGGCTGCTTGGCAATCAGCAAGGTCGGCACCAAGATCAACGTGCCGGCCACCAGCACATGGCGCAACGCCGGCGGCATGGGCTGGGTGGCGAGGAACCAAGCAGTCATCATCGGCATGGTCAGCTTGACCATTTCAGAGGGCTGGAAGCGCACCACGCCGAGGTTCAGCCAGCGTGTCGCGCCCAGCGAGGTTTCGCCGACGACCGCCACGGCGGCCAGCAGCAGCACGCCGAACAGGTACAAAGCCGGGCTGTACAGGCGAAAATAGCGCGGGTGGATCTGCGCGATGGACAGCATGATGCCCATCGCCAACGCCAGACGCCCGGCCTGGCGGAACACCATTTCGATTTTCTGCCCGCCGGCGCTGTACAGCACGACAAAGGCCACGCCGGCCAAGGTCAACAGGCCAAACAGCAGCGGCACGTCGATGTGCAGCTTTTGCGGCCAGGCGCTGCCGGGCTTGGGTTCATAAAGCGGGATTTCGGTCTGCGCGGGTTCGCTGTACATGCTCAATGGCCTTTCAAATACTGCTGGATGACCGAGCGGGCAATCGGCGCGGCGACCGAGCCGCCATGCCCGCCGTTTTCGGCGATGACGACGACGGCGATGCGCGGGTTGTCCGCCGGGGCGAAGGCGATGAACCAAGCGTGGTCTTTCAGCGCGGCCTTGACGCGCATGCTTTTGTAGTTTTGGTCTTGGCGCACGGTGAACACTTGCGCGGTGCCGGTTTTGCCGGCGATTTGATAGCTCAGCCCCGGCGCGATGCCTTTGGCGGTGCCGCGCTGGCTATGCACCACGTCGATCATCGCATCGACCACCGCCCGCCAATTGGCCGGCGGAATGCGGACATCGCCGCGCTCCTGCGGCGGAAACGGATTTTCCGCGTCCGGGGCTTTCATGTTGGCCACCACCCTAGGCTCGACCATTTTGCCTTTGTTGGCTAAGACGGCGACCGCCCGCGCCAATTGGATCGGCGTGACTTGCACATAGCCTTGGCCGATGCCCGCGATCAAGGATTCGCCGGCAAACCAAAGCTGCTTGCGGGTTCGGCTTTTCCATTCCGTCGAAGGGTAAATGCCCGCTTTTTCCCCGTCCAAATCCACGCCGGTTTTTTCGCCAAAGCCGAATTGGCGCATGTAGTCGTTCATGCGGTCGATGCCTAGGCGAAATGCGAGGTCGTAAAAATACACGTCGCAGGATTGGGTAATCGCCAGCCGCAAATCCACCGCGCCATGGCCGGCATGGCGCCAGTCGCGGTATTTGTGGTCGGAATTCGCCAGCCGGTAGAAGCCGGGGCAGAACACCCGCTTGCCCGCCGTGACCACGCCATATTCCAGCCCGGCCAAAGCCATGAACGGCTTGACCGTGGAACCGGGCGGGTAGATGCCGCGCAGCACGCGGTTGTACAGCGGCTTGGCCGGGGCGTTTTGCAGATCGTCAAACTGTGCCCGGCTGATGCCCTGCACGAAGGGGTTGGGGTCGAAGCTGGGTTTGCTGGCCACCGCCAACACCTGCCCGGTGGACGGTTCGATGGCAACCACCGCGCCGGTGTAATTGCCCAGCGCGTCCATCGCCGTCTTTTGCAGCTTGATGTCTAGGCTTAAATGCAAATCATGCCCCGGCGTCGGCTCAGTCTGCCCAATCACGCTGATCGAGCGCCCTTGGACATTGGTTTCCATTTCCTCATAGCCGGCTTTGCCGTGCAGAATATCCTCATACGCCTTTTCGATGCCGCTTTTGCCAATATGGTATGTGCCGCTGTACACGGAGGGATTCAACCGCTGCAACTCAGCCTCGCTGATGCGGCCGACATACCCGACCACATGCGCGGTCAGTTCGCCATAGGGGTAAGTGCGCAACATGCGGCTGTGGATTTCCACGCCGGGGAAATGCGGCATCCTGACCGAAAACAGCGCGATTTCCTCCTCGCTCAATTGCAGGCGCAAGGGTATGCCCTCAAAGCCTTTATGCCGGCGGCGCAAAGCGTTGAAGCGCTGGATTTCCTCATCGCTGATATTCAGCAGCTTTTGCAATTCCGCCAGCGTGGCCTCCAAGTCGGGCACCTGTTCGGGCAGCACTTCCAAGATGTAGGTCGGGAAATTGTTCGCCAGCACCTCGCCATTGCGGTCGTAAATCATGCCACGGGTAGGCGGCAGTGGCGAGATTTTCACCCGATTATCGCGGGCCAAGGTGGCGTAATGGGTATGTCCGACTACCTGCAAATACGTCAAACGCGCCACCAAGCCCATCGTAGCCAACACAATCAACAGCACACTGGCGACAATGCGGTTGAGAAACACCCGATTTTCATAAAACCGGTCTTTTTCGTTGAAATCGAGATTCATCGTCGCCCGCTGGGAAACGTCGCGGCCGCGGCCAGAAGATTCCCGCCGCTTATGGCCCGACGCCTCAGAATAGGTGGAAACGCCGACGCAGACGGCGCAATATTGGGAATACTGCTGGCCAGACCAAGGCACCGGACAGCGCAGGCAGCCAATAGTCCAGACTGGCGGTATTGGCATGCTGCGTCCACAGCATCAACACTTGCTCCAACAACAGCAGCAATAGCACCGAAAGCATTTGCTGGTAAATAGGGTAAGTCCGTAATTGCCGGTGCATCTTCACGCAGACATAAGCGACCACGGCATAGGCCAAGGCATGCTGGCCGAGCAGCCGCGCCGTCAGCGCGTCGCAGAACAAACCCACGCACCAGGCATAACCCACGCCCACCCGTTCGGGAATCGCCATCGCCCAATACACCAGAAACAGCAACACCCAATCAGGATTATAAAGGAACCACTCATGCGGCAAAGGCAGGATGCGCAACACCATGGCAAAGGCCAGACTCAGCGTCACCACCAAGCGGGCGATGGGTTTATTTTGCGGCATGGTCTGCCGGATTATTGGCCTTGGGAAGGGGGTCGGGCACACGCGGGATCGGCTCCGGCTTGCTCCACACCATCAGCAGTTCGCGGCTGCGGTCCAGCTTCGCCACCGGCGCGGCCAGCACTTTCGCCAGCGGGCTGCCCTGCTGCGACGTCACCGCCGTCACCGTCGCCACCGGGTAGCCCTGCGGGAAGATGCCGCCCATCCCGGACGTGACCAGCAAGTCCCCGGCCTGGATGTCGGCGTTGCCGCTCAGATAAGGCAGGATCAGCTTGTCGATCTGCCCAGTGCCCTGGGCGATGGTGCGCAGGCCGTTGCGGTTCACCTGCACGGGGATGGCGTGGTTGGGGTCGGTGATTAAAATGACCTCGGCGCTGTACGGCGTGACGCGCAGCACCTGGCCGACGACGCCGTCGGCGTCCATGACCGGCTGGCCGGCGTAGACGCCAAAGCGGCTGCCTTTGTTGACCATGACCACATGCTCGTAAGGCACCACATTCACTGACAGCAATTCCGCGATCATCACCTGCTCACCCAGCTTGAACGAGGTGTCCAGCAGACCGCGCAGGCGCAGATTCTCCTGCTCCAAGGCGGCGAACTTCAACAGCTTGGCTTGCAGCAACAGCGCTTCTTCGTGTAGCTGCGCGTTTTTCTCGGCCAAGGCGGCGCGGTCGGCAAACAACTCGCGCGCCTTGCCGACAAATTGGGTCGGCGAACTGACCAACTGCTGCAAGGGATGGACGACGGAGGTGAGCGTGGCGCGCAAAGGGGCCAGCAAGCCCTTTTGTTCGCCGGCCAGCAAGGCCAAGGACGCCGCCACGCAGACGGAAAGGCGAAAATTGATCGACGGCGCTTTGGTGAATATCGGCTTAATGGAATTACATCTCCTGCGGTGCGGCGAAGCGGCCATAAGGCCGATGGATTATTCGAGCGAAAACGGCGCCGAGCCTTTCTCGTCGAGCAACTCCAACACGCGGCCGCCGCCGCGCGCCACGCAGGTCAGCGGATCTTCGGCAATCAGCACCGGCAGGCCGGTCTCCTCGGCAATTAGCCGGTCGATGTCTTTCAGCAAGGCGCCGCCGCCGGTCAGGATGATGCCGCCCTCGGCCACGTCCGCGCCCAGTTCCGGCGGGGTCTGCTCCAACGCCAGCTTGACCGCCTGCACAATGCCGGCCAAAGGCTCTTGCAGCGCCTCCAAAATTTCGTTGCTGTTCAGCACGAAGCTGCGCGGGATGCCCTCCGACAAATTGCGGCCCTTGACCTCGATTTCGC
>JBJSYU010000581.1:0-2726 GCA_046089945.1 Candidatus Methylumidiphilus sp. | reverse complement strand
CTCCGCGTCAACCGCCACCAAGTCGCCGTCGATGGCCGGGTCGTATGCCATCCGCGCCACGATGCCCACCCCCAAACCCAGCCTAACATAGGTTTTGATCACGTCGGCATCGACGGCGGTCAACGCCACTTGCGGCTGGATGCCGTGCGCCGCGAAGGCATGATCCAACTGCGAGCGGCCGGTGAAGCCAAACACGTAAGTCACAATCGGAAACGCCGCGACCGCATGCAGGCTGGGCGGGCTGGCCTGCTGCGCCAGCAGGTGGCCTTTCGGCACGAGGATGCAGCGGTTCCACTCATAACAGGGCAGCATCAGCAGGTTTTCAAACAAGTCCATGGACTCGGTGGCAATCGCCATGTCCACAATGCCGCGCGCGGCCAGTTCGGCGATTTGCGGCGGCGTGCCTTGGTTCATGTGCAGCTTGACGTTTGGGTATTGCGCCATGAAGTCGCGCACCACCGGCGGCAGCGCGTAGCGGGCCTGGGTGTGGGTGGTGGCGATGGCGAGCGTGCCGACTTTGTTGTCGCTGTGTTCCTGGGCGATGTGCTTGATGTCCTGCGCCTTGCCGAGAATCTCGCCGGCGATGGCGACGATCTGCTTGCCGGCCTCGGTGATTTCGGTCAAGTGCTTGCCGTTGCGGGCGAAGATCGGCACGCCCAGCTCCGCCTCCAGCAGGCGCACCTGTTTGCTGATGCCGGGCTGCGAAGTGTACAAGCTGTCCGCCGTGGCGGAGACGTTCAGCCCGTTGCGAGAAATTTCCCAGATGTAGCGCAGTTGCTGGAGTTTCATCAGATCCGCTGGGGGAAGGCGTGGCCTGTGGCGGCAATGCCGCCTTGCGGAAGGCCGTCAAGGCGGGCGGGGAAGCGGGCGGGCTTAGCGCTTCAACAGCTCAAATTTGCCAGGCTTGCCTTTCCAGTTGTCGGCGTCGGGCAGCGCGGGCTTGACTTCGGTGATAGTCGGCCAGACTTTGGCCAGTTCCTGGTTCAGTGCGATGAAATGCTTCTGGCCTTCGGGGACTTCATCTTCGGAGTGGATGGCATCAACCGGACATTCCGGCTCGCACAGCGAGCAGTCTATGCATTCGTCGGGGTCGATCACGAGGAAGTTCGGGCCTTCGTGGAAGCAGTCCACGGGGCAGACATCAACACAATCGGTGAATTTGCACTTGATGCAATTTTCAGTCACTACGAAAGTCATGTTCGGGTTTCCTAAAAGCTTGGGGAGGGTAGACGTTGGGGCGGCTGCGCTGGGCGGGTCGTCGGTTGCCGACAACGCCGCCTTTGCGGGTGCCGGGTCTGGAAAGCGGGGCATTTTACATTGACCGGCGGCATATTTCCAAAAGGCTGGGGAAATGCCGCGCAACCGGCGTCCGGCGGACACTTCAGCGCTGCCGCGCCAGCCAAGTTTTCCAGTCCGCAAACAGCGCCGGGTCGCAGGCGGCGACGGCGGAGCGCGGCGCCAGCGCCTGGGTGTACAGCGGCTCGCCGTCGAGGTTTTCCGCAGAGCCGCCGGCCTCGGCCAGCACCAGCGCCCCCGCCGCGTAATCCCACAACTGCTGGCGGCCGTGCAGATAGACATGGAAGCGGCTGGCCGCCAGCCAACACCATTCCAAGGCCACCGAGCCGAAATTGCGGTGCGAGCAATACGGCGGGCGCGACTGCACCGCATCGGCCAGCGTTGGCGTCAGACGCTTGAAATCCACCACGGCGATGCCCTTGGACAAGGGAACGCCGGCGCCCCGGCAGCGCAAGGGCTGGCCGTTCAGCCACGCGCCCTGGCCGGCCAGCGCGGTGAAGCACTCGTCGCGCAACGGGTCGTAGACCAGCCCCAGCGCCGGCCGGCGGGCGATGAACAGCCCCAGCGACACCGAAAAGAAAGGAATGCCGCTGGCAAAATTGCTGGTGCCGTCAAGCGGGTCCAGGCACCACAGCCCGCTGTCGCCGTCGCGCAGCAATTCGCGCTGGCGCTCGGCCGGCATTTCCTCACCCAACAACTGGTATTGCGGGGCGAACGCCGCGAGTTCCTCGGCCAGCCGCTGCTGCATGGCGAGGTCGGCCTCGGTGACGACGCTGCCGTCTTGCTTGAAGCGGCGCTCGGCCAAGGCAAAGCGCGGGAGCAGCTCCTCGCGGGCGGCGGTTTTGACGATCTGGGCAAGCGCTTCAAGCATGGCGGGGCGGACGGGGATGGCGGCACAATGGAGGCGCTAGTTTACGCCATGGGGGCGGGGAATTATAGGCGACTGGCTGACGCACCTATGCCAACCAATTCCCCGCGCCTAGCCTTGCGTTTTACAATCCACTCGAAACCGATTAAAGCTTCAAACCGCATTAGGCCGGGCGGGGCGGATGCCCCCCATATGCGCCAACTCTTAAGCCCAATGGCCGTAAAAAGCATGAAGCACGGAAGACACATAAAAACAACGCTTTACTTCCGTTTGGTCTGTGTTTTCCGTGGTTTTAAGCTTTTTTTGTGACTTTGTCGTTCAATGGGCTGTGCGCTAAGTTGGCGCGTATGGGCGAGTCCCCCGCCGCGATTTTTTTTAAGGGCCGTCGTAGCGCCGACATTCTTGCCGGCGCTTACCGGGTTGCTGCGGGCTATCATCGGCAGTGATATCGGCGCTACGAACTTAAGCTTGCCGACGGCCTTGCCTCGGAGTCCAAAGCTTGCTTTGGACGGTTTTGCAATGTCCAATAGCTGCGCAAGCCGCCGAGCTTGAACCAACCATA
>JBJSYU010000580.1:0-4229 GCA_046089945.1 Candidatus Methylumidiphilus sp. | reverse complement strand
GGTAGACCGGCCACACCGGGCCGTCGGCCAAGTCATCATGCAGCAGGTCTTCGACGCCGGGCAGGGCGGCGATGCCTTCCTGCGCCAATACCGCACGCGCCACGTCGGCCAGCACGAAAAGCTTCGGGTGGTTGACCGAGTGCATCCAGCAGCCGTGCGACGACCAGCGCTCCAGGAAATCCGACAGCGGCACGCCGGTGGCGGTCGCCATGCGCTCCAGAAAGTCCACCGACGATTGCCAGTGGTCGAAAAACCCCAGCCGCGCAAACACGTCCTCGGCAAACAGATCCAGGGTCTGCGCCACGTCCAGCCCGTGCCGCCAGCCGTAAAACGCGATGGACGACTGGTATTCGCCGAGCGGCCCGACGGCATGCCCGCCCGTGCGGCGGCTGACGTAGACCAGGTCGGGATGGAAGGCGGAGAAGCTGACGCTGGGGATTTGCCGGACTTTGGCGCGGACGCCGCCGCATGCCGCAAACAGGCGGGCGGTCTCGGCGTTCGGGTGCAGCAGGATAAGGTCGTGGGCGGCGGCCAGCGCGGCCGGGGCGAGGTCGCCGCCGCGCAGGCGGGCCATGTTCTGCGCGGTCAGCTCCAGCGCGGACGCGGCCACGCCGTCGGCCATCATCTGCATGAGCTTGGCCAGCCCGGCGGCCTGGCAGTTGCCCAGCAGCAGTATTTTGCAGGGCTGCGGGTCGGCAAAGGCCGGCGGCGCGGCGCAGCGGGGGTGGCGCATAAATTCCGGGGAGGCAGCCAAAACTTCCGCCAGGCGCTGCTCGTCGCCTAAGGCCAAGTGGACGGCGACGGCCTGCTCGGATTCCGGTTCCCTGCCAAAAAACAGCCGGAACCCCCATTCCACCGCCTCCCGGGTCAGCGGCCGGGCGGCGGCGGGCGGCGGGTCGCCTTGCGGGCCGGGCGGGTGGGCGAAGCGCCTTTTCTCGGCGAATTCAGGCGAGGCGACCAGGACTTCCGCCAAATGCCGCTCGCCGTCCAGCGCGCAGTGGGCTTCGATGGCTTCCTCGGAGTCGGCTTCGCGGCCCAGCAGCAGGCGGAAACCCCAGAGGACGGCGTCCCTCGATACTGGCATCGGCGTGTCTCGGCGGGGCGGGTCGGCGGGCCTACTCGACCCGCAGGGCGGCGGCGAACGGCCTGGCGCCGTTGGCCTCGAACCAGCAAACGTTCTCGCTCACCAGGTCAAACTCCAGCAGGTATTCGCCGCGCTTGGCGGGCGCCATGATCCGAAACGGAATTTCGACGGTTTCGCCCGGTTCGACCGACCGGCCCGGCGGCAGCTTCGCCCGCCCAAAGTCGCGGTTGAGCAGATCGCCTTCCGCAGTCCTCAGGTGGATGCCGAGCTTGACCGCGCCGAACAGCGCCTCGGAGGACAGCCAGCGGGCGGTGCCGCTGTTGCGCGCCACCGCCAGCCCCTCGACCCAGCCGTGGGTGTGCGCCTGCGCGGAACTCAGTTCTACCCCGATCTCGCACAACAGGCCTGCGGGGTCGCGGCTGTCCGGCGGGGCGGCCGCGCCCTTGCGCAGGAAGAACAGGCGGCGGTCGGCGGCGCGGCGGCGCACCTGTTCGGCATAGGCAAGCAATGGCTTGGAGCGCTTCTTGCGCGCCAGCGTGTTGAATTCCTCCAGGCCCAGCGTGAACGGGGCCGTGTTGAGTACCGCGACTTGGATGTCGGTGAAGCCGGCCTCCTGCGCCATGGGCCAAATTTCCTCCAACACCGTGTCGTTCTGCACCAGTCCGTGGTTTTTCATCTCCAACTGCGACTGCGCGGTCTGCGAGTGCTTGGGGCCTGGCCCGGAGAAGCCGGCGATGCCGCCGGGCTTAAGCACGCGGGCGAACTCGCGCAGGACTTCCTGCGGGTTGGCGACGCGGTGGAAGGCGTCGAAGCAGGCGATGCGATCCACTGACTCGTCCGGCAGATCCAGCCTGCGACCGTTGAAGACGCTGAATTCCGGCTTGAACGGCGAGTCGACCACCGGGTTGCGTGAGAACAGCTGTTTGCCGATGGATAGCGCGGTGGGCGACACGTCGCAGGCGATGACCTTAAGCTTGAATTCGGCGAAATAGCGGCTGGTCCAGCAGGTGGACGCGCCGAAATCGAGCAGGCGCATGCCGGGCAAGGGCTTGAGCCCGCCTAGCATCTCGGCAAAGAACATCAGGTGCTGGCTGGCTTCCGCCGCGTTGCCCAAGGGCTTTTTCAGGTAATAGGCCGTGTTGCCAACGTTTTTAGCGAAAAAGTTTTCGGCGGCCTCGTTGAATTCTTCGACGCTGTGCTGCGCCATGAATTGGCGGACGTCGATTGGCTGATCCGCCGACGGCGCCGGTTCGGCTTGACGCCGACCCAGCCGCTTAAGGAAACGCTTAATCAAAGTTTTTCACTCCAAAAAATAATTTAGATCAATTGCTTAACTGTAGACCTTCGACCTTGAAGGCAAGCCGGCGCGTGTCGGCGGAGCGGGGGTCGGCAGCCTGGGGAACAAAGCTATTGGCGGATTCTATCAGAATGACCCGGTTGCCGCCCGCAACACTGTCCGCAAAATCCACCACCAGGGTGAAAGGGCCGGGCCTTTCCACCATCACCTGGGTCATGCCGCCCCAGCTGGTCTTGATGGTGACGGGCAGCGGCACGAACTGCGGCCTGGCGTGGACGCAACGCAGCCGCAGCGTCCGGCCGATGGACGCGCCCCGGCAGCGCAAGGCCAGCAACGGCGGCGCCCAGCCGTCGGCGTGGACGCTGGCGAAGATTCCAGGCAGAGCCAGGCGCAGGCGCGCGTCCCCGGCCAGCGCACTTTCCATCTGCCGCAGGCCGTTGCCGTCCAGGCAACATCGGGCTTGTCCCAGCGCTTCGGCGGCGTGGGCGCGCAAGTCCGGGATATCGTCGCCGAACGGGTGGCTGGCGTAGAGTTCCTCAAAGTATGTCAGCAGCCAGTGCGGCAGCGCGTGGCCTAGGTGCCTGGCCAGCACTTGCATGCCTTCCAGCGCCACGCGCCGCCGCAGCCTTTGAGTGATGCAGCCGCCGTGCAGGCGCGAATACGCCTGCACTCTGTCGAGCCGGGCGATTTGTCCGGGAAAGCGGCGGAACAGGCGCAGCCACAGATCGAAGTCGAACGCCGTGGCGAGGGTCTCGTCCAGCGGCCCCAAGGCGTCGAGCGCGGCGCGCCGCAAAAACACCGTCGGCTGGCAGATGAAGCAGCCATCGTGGAATGCGTCGATGCCGGCCTCCGGCGGGCGGGTCGGATAGCGCCCCAGCGACCGGCCTGCGGCGTCGATGTGTTCCCCCTCGCCATACACCATGACGGCCTCAGGATGCTCGGCGAAGTGCCGGACGGCCGCGGCCACCGCGCCAGGCGCGTAGAGGTCATCCGAGTTCAGCCAGCCGATGATGCCGCCGCGCGCCCGCCCCAGCGCCTTGTTGACCGCCGCCGCCGGCCCGGCGTCCGGCTCGGACAGCCAGCGCAGGCGCGGGCCGTAGGCCGACAGCAGCGCCTCCAGGCGCTGCAAGGTGCCGTCGCCGGAGCCGCCGTCGGCGACCACGAGATCGATGTGCGGAAAGTCCTGGCCCAGCACGCTGTTGACGGAGTCCTCGATGAATTCGGCTTGGTTGAGCGATGGCATGACCACCGAAACCTGCATGCGTGTCGCGTCCACAAGAGTGCCCTCCAAAAGTCAAAGCCAGCCGCGGCAATCGCCCTGGTGCTCCAGGAACCAGCGGTAGGCGTCGCGCAGCCCGTCCTCCAGGCCGATGCCGGCCTGCCAACCCAAATCTTTCAGCCTAGACACATCCATCAGTTTGCGCGGGGTGCCGTCAGGCTTGCTGGTGTCGAAATGGACGCGGCCTTGGAAGCCGGTCACGCGGGCGATGGTTTCGGCCAGTTCGCGGATGGTGCAGTCCGTCCCCGATCCGACGTTGATGTGCGAGAGCATGGGCCGGGTGTGGGCACGGTAAGTGCCTTGGTCAAGTTCCATGACATGGACGCAGGCCGCCGCCATGTCGTCCACATGCAAAAACTCGCGCCTCGGCGCGCCGCTGCCCCAGACCGCCAGCTCGGCGGCGCCGGCCTGCGCCGCCTCGTGGAAGCGGCGCAGCAGGGCCGGCAGCACGTGCGAATTCGCTTCGTGAAAATTGTCGCCCGGCCCGTAGAGGTTCGTCGGCATGGCGGACCGGAAGTCCGTCCCATATTGCCGATTGTAGCTCTCGCACAGCTTGATGCCGGCGATCT
>JBJSYU010000579.1:0-4296 GCA_046089945.1 Candidatus Methylumidiphilus sp. | reverse complement strand
AGATAGGCTAACAGATAATCAAAATACGGCATTTTTTTCATGGGCAAACCAATAAATGTTTCATGTATTGATAGCCAAAGTATTATTTTGGCTTGGTGGGTTGTCTTCATCCATAAAGAGTCCGTTTTCATATTCCGCCTTCCATCGATGAATCAGTTGTGAATTATCTTGCTTCCAAGGGTGGAAGAAGGGCATGTAGTAGGCCAAGTACGGCCCAAGCACATACCAGACAATCTCGTTTTTACTGAAAAAAACCTTGAAGACATTTCTGATTAGCCTCTTATTATTTTTCGCCGCAGGAGTGGCGGCGGCTTTTTTTGGGCTTGACCTTGTCGCTATGATAAAGCCAACCATGATCGTGATCATGAAAGCCACCGATGTGGACACCATGACTAGGCACCGCTCCACATAGCCAAGCGGCCCGCCCGCGACGTGTTGATAGACATCGTAGCAAACCGCTTTGTGCTCAATTTCTTCTATGGCATGCCAAATCCATAATCTAGCGTACACTGGATGGGCTTGTTTTTTGAACGACGGCATCTCAAGCAAAAAATTTGCAAACAGCGCAGTAAAATGCTCCAAGGCGCAAGAAATGGCTAATTTGGTTCGGGCGGGCAAATAACACTTAATCTTTTCTAGATAAATGCTGATTACCTTTTGAAATTTAATAATGTTCTTGTCTTGAGCAATAAGGAGTTGGTTGCACAATTCATGCTGTTTGCTATGCATGGCTTCTTGGGCGATAAAACCGGCTATGTCTTCCTGCAAGTCCGGGTTTGTAATTTTGTCTTTATAATGTCGAACGGAATCAATAAAGAATTGCTCCCCGGCAGGAAACATTATCGAAATGACATTGCAAAAAGTCAAATAAGTTGGGTTGCCGTCATACCATTGGCAAGGCAGTTGGTCAGTGAAGCCAAAATCGACCTTTCGTGCCTTGATTTTTATGCGTTCAAGCTTGTGGCTGGGACTCATTTTTCTGCCTTGTCAAATTTATATTAAAAAGGACGGTTTTCGGTTCGCTAAGGTATTGTGCCTAACCTATTAAACTGGCCCACATTCAAGCGGAAAACATGACGCTGCACCCACATTGCAGAAGAATTTCGGCAGGTGCCAATAAGCGTTCCGCCTTGCCATGCCTGACATGCAAGACGAGCAATGTGGCGGGGTCAAACACAATCACATCCTTGACACCTTGCGACAGGTAAAACGGCGGGCCAATTTCCAAAGCCTTGGCTTCATAGCCTTTGCTGACTACTTCAACCACTGCTTCGGGTATTAGTGTCAGGGCGTTTTCCTGTTCTTCCTCTGTGGGTTCCCGACAAAATACCGATATGTCCGGACACTCCAAGCCATTGGTAAACTGGACATAGACATCCAGCGCGTGGACACATAGGCATGAGCTATCGTGATGAGCTGGGCGGATAGATTGGGCAATGTGCTCCACGGCTTTTTGGTGTTTATACAGCGGCTGGGCTTCCCAGATTGCCAAGCCGTTCACGATTTCCAAGCGGACGCCTAATTCGTCGGCGCGAAGAAAGCGTGAATTTAACATGGCTGCGGCCTAGAAGCCTTGAGGGCTTTGCAAATGCCAGTCGGCGACCTGCTGATAGCGATGCGCGATATTCAGCAAACGGCTTTCATAAAAATAGTCACCGATGATTTGCATGCCCACCGGCAGGTTTTTGGAGAAACCCACTGGAATTGACATGCCCGGCAAGCCGGCTAGATTCACCGCGATGGTGTAAATGTCGGACAGGTACATGGCTATCGGGTCGGCGCTCTTCTCGCCAAAGCGGAACGCGACGGAAGGGGCGGTTGGCCCGATAATCACGTCGACCTTTTGGAAAGCTTGTTTGAAGTCGTCGCTAATCAGCCGACGAATTTTCTGCGCTTTCAGATAATAAGCGTCATAATAGCCCGCCGACAATGCGTAGGTGCCGATGAGGATGCGGCGCTGCACTTCCGCGCCGAAGCCTTCGCCGCGTGAGCGCGTGTACAGGTCTTTCAGGTCTTTCGGGTTTTCGCAGCGGTGGCCGTAGCGGACGCCGTCGAAGCGGGCGAGGTTGGATGAGCATTCCGCCGGGGCGACGACATAATAGGCTGGGCCGGACAGGTGCATATTGGGCAGCGAAATGTCTTTGACCTCCGCGCCCAGCTTGCGATATTCGCTTATGGCTTCGTCGATTAGCCGGGCGATGTCGGCGTCCAGCCCTTCGCCGAAGAATTCTTTCGGCAGTCCGATGCGCAAGCCTTCCAGGCTGTCGTTTAGGCTGGCGCTATAGTCTGGAACCGGCCTGTCCACGCTGGTGGAGTCTTTTTCGTCGAAGCCGGCCATGGTTTGCAGCAGCAAGGCGCAGTCTTCCGCCGTCCGCGCCATCGGGCCACCTTGGTCCAGGCTGGAGGCGAAGGCGATCATGCCCCAACGCGACACCCGGCCATAGGTCGGCTTGATGCCAGTGATGCCGCAGAAGGCCGCCGGCTGGCGGATTGAGCCGCCGGTGTCGGTGCCGGTCGCGCCGGGTGCCAGCCGCGCCGCCACGGCAGCGGCCGAGCCGCCGGAGGAGCCGCCGGGGACAGTGCCGAAGTCCCAGGGGTTTTTGACCGGGCCGTAATAGCTGGTTTCATTCGACGAACCCATGGCGAACTCGTCCATGTTCAGCTTGCCGAGCATAACCGCCCCGGCCTGGTTGAAGCGTTCGACGACGGTGGCGTTGTAGGGCGATATGAATTTGTCGAGCATCTTCGAGCCGCAGGAGGTGCGCACGCCTTGTGTGCAGAAGATGTCTTTTTGCGCGACGGGGACGCCGGTCAGCGTTTCGGCCAATCCTGCGGCGAGGCGCTCGTCGGCGGCTTTGGCCTGTTCTAGCGCCTGTTCGCCGGTGACGGTGACGAAGGCGTTGAGTTCGGGGTTGTGCTGGCGGATGCGGCTTAGGAAATGTTCCGTCAACTCCAGGCTGCTGAATTGTCTGGTGCGCAATCCTTGGGAAAGCTCCAATAGGGTTTTGTTGTGCATCGTCGGTCTCTGGCGTGGGTGGCGGCGTGTGGGTTTATTCGATGACTTTGGGCACCAAGTAGAGTCCGGCTTCCACTAAAGGCGCAATGGCTTGGAACCGTTCGCGCTGGTCGGGTTCAGTGACGGCATCGGGCCGCAGGCGCTGGGCTTGATCCATCGGATGGGCCATCGGTTCGACGTTGCTGGTGTCCACGGCGGACATTTGCTCGACAAAGTCGAGGATGCCAGACAGGTCGCGGGCGTAGGCTTCGATTTTGTCGGCGTCGATGGCGATGCGGCCTAGCCAGGCGATCTTGAGGACTTGCTCGGTGCTTAGGGACATTTGGGGCTTCTCTATTGTTCACTCACATCGAAATATCATAACCCATCTTGCCCTGACACCCACCCCCTTGTTAAATTAAAACAATTTCACGGGAATTTCGATCCACATGTTCAAACGTCTACGCGGCTATTTCTCCAACGACCTGTCCATCGACTTAGGCACAGCCAACACGCTGATTTACATTCGCGGGCAAGGCATTGTTTTGAATGAGCCTTCAGTGGTGGCCATCCGCGAAGACCGGGCGCGCGGGTCGAAGACCATCGCCGCCGTCGGCGCGGCGGCGAAGTCCATGCTGGGCAGGACGCCGGGCAACATCACCGCCATCAGGCCGTTGAAAGACGGCGTCATCGCCGATTTCACTGTCACCGAAAAAATGCTCCAGTATTTTATCCACAAGGTGCATAAGAGCAAAATGCTGCGTCCCAGCCCGCGTGTGCTGATTTGTGTGCCGTGCGGCTCGACCCAGGTGGAGCGCCGCGCCATCAAGGAGTCGGCGGCGGGCGCCGGGGCGCGCGAGGTGTATCTGATCGAGGAGCCGATGGCGGCGGCGATAGGCGCGGGCCTGCCGGTGGCCGAGGCGCGCGGGTCGATGGTCATCGACATCGGCGGCGGCACTTCGGAGGTGGCGGTGATTTCGCTGAACGGCATCGTGTATTCGGCGTCGGTGCGCATCGGCGGCGACCGCCTCGACGACGCCATCATGAATTATGTGCGCCGCAATTACGGCACGTTGATTGGCGAGGCCACGGCGGAGCGCATCAAACACACCATCGGCACGGCGTATCCCGGCAGCGAGGTGCGCGAAATCGAAGTGAAGGGCCGCAACCTCTCCGAAGGCGTGCCGCGCAGCTTCGTCCTCAACAGCAACGAAATCCTCGAAGCCCTACAAGAGCCCTTGCAAGGCATCGTCGGCGCGGTGAAGGTGGCGCTGGAGCAAACCCCGCCCGAACTCGGCGCG
>JBJSYU010000578.1:0-8550 GCA_046089945.1 Candidatus Methylumidiphilus sp. | reverse complement strand
GGCCGAGCTGATGCGCTTCCGCTACGGCATTGCCGTCGCCGGCACTCATGGCAAGACCACGACGACCAGCCTCACCGCCAGCGTGTTGGCCGAGGCCGGCTTAGACCCGACGTTTGTCATCGGCGGGCGGTTGAACAGCGCAGGCACCAACGCCCAGTTGGGCGGCGGCGATTACCTAGTGGCCGAGGCGGATGAGAGCGACGCCTCCTTCCTGCATTTGCAGCCGATGGTCGCCATCGTCACCAACATCGACGAAGACCACATGGAAACCTACGGCGGCGATTATCAACGCCTCCAGCAGACCTTCATCGAATTCCTGCACCATTTGCCGTTTTATGGTCTGGCGGTGCTGTGCCTAGACGATCCGGGTGTGCGCGCCATCCTGCCCCGCGTCAACAAGCCGGTGAAAACCTATGGCCTGGGCGAGGACGCCGACATTCGGGCCATGGACATTGTCAGGGAGGGCTTCAGCAGCCGCTTCACGGTGCTGCGCAAGGCTTGCGCGGACAGCCGCCTGGACGTGACGCTGAATCTGCCGGGCGCCCATAACATTCTCAACGCGCTTGCGGTGATTGGCGTGGCGACGGATCTGGGGGTGGGCGACGAAGCCATACAGCGTGCGCTCGCGGGTTTCAAAGGCATCGGACGGCGGTTTCAGTTGAATGGCGATTTGCCCGTCGCCGGCGGTTTGCTGACGTTTGTCGATGACTACGGCCATCATCCGCGTGAAGTCGCGGCGACCTTGGATGCCGCCCGCCAAGCGTTTTCCGGCCGGCGGCTGGTGGTGGTGTTCCAGCCGCACCGCTACACCCGCACCCGCGACCTGTTTGAAGATTTCGTCGAGGTGTTGTCGAAAGTCGATTTGCTGGTGCTGCTGGACGTTTACCCGGCGGGCGAGCAGCCCTTGGCCGGGGCCGACGGGCGCTCCTTGTCGCGGGCCATCCGCCTGCGTGGGCTGGCCGACCCCATTTTTGTGCCAAAAGCTGATGGCTTGGCCGAGGTCTTGTCGAAAATCCTCAAGGCTGGCGATGTCGTGCTGACCTTGGGCGCCGGCAACATCGGCGCGTTGGCCACAGACCTGCCTAAGCGGCTGGCCGCGTTGCTGGGCGCGCAAGCGTGACCGCCGCCGCCCAAGTTGCCCAACCCGCGCCATTGCCGTTGCGGGGGGAATTGCGTTTAAACGAAGCGCTTAGCGCACACACGTCTTGGCGTGTCGGTGGCCCGGCCGACAGACTGTACCTGCCGGCCGATTTGGACGATCTGCGCAATTTCCTGGAGGCGCTGCCGCCGCAGGAGCCTTTGTTTTGGATGGGCTTAGGCAGCAACTTGCTGGTGCGCGACAGCGGCATCCGGGGGACAGTGATTTGCACCAAAAACCGCTTGAAAGGCTTGCGCGGTGCCGGCGAAGGGCGGATTTACGTCGAGGCCGGCGTGCCTTGCGCGTTGGTCGCCCGCTATTGCGGCGAACAGGGCTTGTCGGGCGCGGAGTTTTTGGCGGGCATTCCCGGCACCTTTGGCGGCGCATTGGCGATGAATGCCGGCGCGTTCGGCGGGGAAACTTGGCCCTTGGTGGAGCGGCTGGTCACAGCGGATCGATTTGGGCGTGTGCGCGAACGCTCGGCCGAGGACTACCGGTACGCCTACCGGACAGTCCATGGCCCAGCCGGCGAATGGTTTTTGGCGGCGGAGCTGCGGCTTGCGGTTGGCGATGGCGGGCAGAGCCGCGAGCAGATCAAGGCGCTTTTGGCGAAACGCGCCGCCACCCAGCCCATCAGCCAGCCCAGTTGCGGCTCGGTGTTCCGCAATCCGCAGGGCGACCACGCGGCGCGGCTGATCGAATCCTTAGGCTTGAAGGGCCAGCGCATCGGCGGCGCCTGCGTGTCGGAAAAGCATGCGAATTTCATCGTCAATCTCGGCGGTGCGACCGCCCTCGACATTGAGCGCCTGATCGATCTCGTGCGCACGGAAGTGCAAACGCGCCTAGGCGTGGACTTGACGCCGGAAGTCCGCATCGTGGGCGAACCGGCAGAATCAACAAACCTATAACCAAAGAGGCTTTAAAACAAGTGGGTGTGCGAATGACAAACGCGGAAGGTTTTGGCCGTGTGGCCGTGCTGATGGGCGGGGCTGCGGCGGAACGGGAAGTGTCCTTGAAAAGCGGGAATGCCGTGCTGGCCGCCCTGCTGGGGCGCGGCGTGGACGCGGTCGGTTTGGATGTGGGCCGGAACATGGTCGAACCCCTGCTGGCTTCCCGCTATGACCGCGTGTTCAACATCATCCACGGCCGCGGCGGCGAAGACGGCGTGTTGCAAGGGGCGCTGGATTGTCTAGGCGTGCCCTACACCGGCAGCGGCGTACTGGCCTCCGCGCTGGCGATGGACAAGTTGCGCACCAAGCTGTGCTGGCGCGGCGCGGGCTTGCCCACGCCCGGCTGGATGCTGCTGGAAAGCCCGGACGATTTGGCCCGCTGCGCCGCCGAGTTGGGTTTTCCGGTGATTGTGAAGCCCGCCAACGAAGGCTCTAGCATTGGCATGAGCCGTGCTGAAAATCTGGATGAGTTGCGGCAGTCTTACCAAGCCGCCGCGCAATACGGTTGCCAAGTGTTTGCCGAGGCGTGGATCACCGGCAAGGAATACACGGCGGCAGTGCTGGACGGCCAGCCCTTGCCGTTGATCCGGCTGGAAACCCCGCATGCCTTTTATGACTTTGAGGCCAAATACCGCGCCAACACCACGCGCTACCATTGCCCGTGCGGCTTGGACGGCGAAGCGGAGGCCGCGCTCCAGGGCTTGGCCTTGAAAGCCTGCCAGAGCGTGGGCGTGACCGGCTGGGGGCGGGTCGATCTGCTGGTTGACGGCCAAGGCCGGCCTTGGTTGATCGAAGTCAACACGGTTCCCGGCATGACGGACCACAGTCTTGTTCCCATGGCGGCTAAAGCCGCAGGGATCGAATTCGGCGAGTTGGTATGGCGAATATTAGAAACCAGCCTCGCGCCGGAGTGACGCGGGGCAAGGGCTATTCGTCAAAGCGGGGCAAGCGCGGGCGCAGTTTCAAGCTGGGGCAGAAGCTGCTCAAGCTGGCCCTGCTGCTGGCCTTGGCGGGCTTAGGCTGGGCCGCGTGGGAGCGGATCAAGCCTGAACTGGGGCCGGGGCCGCTGTTTCCCATCGCGTTTGTCCGCGTGGAGGGCGGCATCGAGAACCTTGATCTGGCCAAGCTGAATGAGGCTTTGCGCCCGGTGGTCGGCGGCGGTTATTTTTCCTTGGACATGGCGGGGATTGAAGGCGCCGTCCGCTCCTTTGCCTGGGTGGACGGCGTCCGTTTTGCCAGGGTTTGGCCGGACACGCTGGAAATCACGCTCAGCGAGCACAAGGCCGTGGCGCGCTGGGGCGACCGCGCTTTGCTGAACCCCAAGGGCATGCGCTTCACGCCTGACGGCATCGATGCCTTTGCCTTTCTGCCGGTGATCTACGGCCCGCCCGGCATGGAGGCAAGCTTGTTGGAGGTGCTGAAAAACCTCAACGAGAGGCTGGCGCCGTTGGGCGCCAGCGTGGCGTCTTTGGACGTGAGCAAGCGGCGGGCCTGGATTGTCAGGCTGAACAACGGCTTGGAGATGCATTTTGGCCGACAAGACCCGGTCAAGCTGATGGATCGCTTCCTCGCTCTTGTCCCGAAACTAGGCGAAGAAAGTTTTTCCCGCCTAAAGACGGTGGACTTGCGTTACCCCAACGGTTTTGCGGTGGTTTGGAAGCCCCTTGAGGAAATCGAAAATAAGAACGACAGCGGCATGGGGCCGCAACCTAATGGCATGGCCAGCAATCTGGCGCTAGAGAAACAATAGCATGGCAAGAAAATCGGATCGTAACTTGATCGTCGGCCTGGACATAGGCACATCAAAGGTGGCGGCCATCGTCGGCGAAATGAAGGAGGACGGCGAAATCGAGGTCATCGCCATCGGATCGCATCCGTCGCGTGGCCTGAAAAAGGGCGTGGTGGTGAATCTGGAGGCGACCGTGCAGTCGATCCAGCGCGCCATCGAAGAGGCCGAGGAAATGTCCGGGTGCCGCATCCATTCGGTTTATGCGGGCATCGCCGGCAGCCACATCAGCAGCATGAATTCCCATGGCATCGTCGCCATCAAGGAAAAGGAGGTCACGCAGAGCGACGTGGACCGGGTGATCGACTCGGCGCGGGCGGTGGCCATCCCTGCCGACCAGAAAATCCTGCACATCCTGCCGCAGGAGTTTGTCATCGACCGCCAAGAAGGCATCAAGGAGCCTATCGGCATGTCGGGCATCCGCCTGGAGGCGCGGGTGCATATTGTCACCGGCGCGGTCAGCGCGGCGCAGAACATCGAAAAATGCATACGCCGCTGCGGGCTGGAAGTGGATGACGTGATTTTGGAGCAATTGGCTTCGGCCTATGCCGTGTTGGCTGACGACGAAAAGGAGCTGGGCGTTTGCCTAGTCGATATCGGCGGCGGCACCACCGACATCGCGGTGTTCACCGACGGCGCCATCCGCCACACGGCGGTGATCCCCATCGCCGGCGACCAAGTCACCAACGACATCGCCGTGGCCTTGCGCACGCCCGCCCAGTTTGCCGAGGAGATCAAGATCAAATACGCCTGCGCGCTGACGCAATTGGCCAAGCTGGAGGACAGCATCGAAGTGCCGAGCATCGGCGACCGCCCGTCGCGGCAGATTTCCAGGCTCAACTTGGCCGAGATCGTCGAGCCGCGCTATGAGGAATTGCTGCTGCTGGTGCAGTCGGAGTTGCGGCGCAGCGGCTTTGAGGATCTAATCGCCGCCGGCATCGTCCTCAGCGGCGGCAGCGCCAAGGTCGAGGGGCTGGCGGAACTGGCCGAAGAGATATTCCACATGCCGGTGCGGCTGGGGTTGCCGCAATATGTTTCCGGCTTGGGCGAGGTGGTTCGCAATCCGGCTTACGCGACGGGGGTGGGGCTGTTGTTGTTTGGGCGCCAGCATGGCCCCCATGGCGAAAAAAGCGCCTCTGGCGATGGTGGATTCCGGGGTATGTGGAACAAGATGAAAAGCTGGTTCCAGAGTAATTTTTAGTTTTTTTGCAGAACAACAGTGTTTGGAATAGCCCCAAGGTGAACTAGATGAAATTTGAAATAGCGGATTCCTACAGTCAAAAAGCCGTGATTAAGGTGGTCGGGGTCGGCGGCGGCGGCGGCAACGCCGTCAACCACATGGTGAACAGCCATATTGAGGGCGTGGACTTCATCTGCGCCAACACCGACGCCCAAGCGCTTAAAAGCGTCAATTCCCGTTCGGTGATCCAGCTCGGCAATGCCTTGACCAAGGGCTTAGGCGCCGGCGCCAACCCGGAAATTGGCCGTCAGGCGGCGCTGGATGACCGCGAGCGCATCCTTGAGGTGCTAGGCGGCGCGGACATGGTGTTCATCACCGCCGGCATGGGCGGCGGCACCGGCACCGGCGCCGCGCCGGTCATCGCCGAAATCGCCAAAGAGGCGGGCATCCTCACCGTCGCCGTGGTGACCAAGCCCTTCCATTTTGAAGGCAAGAAGCGCCGCGCACTCGCCGAGAAGGGCATCGAGGAGCTGAGCCAGTTCGTCGATTCGCTGATCACCATCCCCAACGAAAAGCTGCTGCCGGTGTTGGGCAAGAATGTCAGCCTGATCCAGGCGTTCGCCGCCGCCAACGACATCCTGCTGGGCGCGGTGCAGGGCATCGCCGATTTGATTACCCACCCCGGCATCATCAACGTGGACTTCGCCGACGTGCGCACGGTCATGTCCGAGATGGGCATGGCGATGATGGGCACGGGCATCGCCAGCGGCGAAAACCGCGCCCGCGAGGCGGCGGAACGGGCCATCGCCAGCCCGCTGCTCGACGACATCAACCTGCAAGGTGCGCGCGGCATCCTCATCAACATCGCCGGCGGCTCGGATTTGACGCTGAGCGAGTTCAACGAGGTGGGCAACGTCGTGCATGAGTTCGCCGCCGACGACGCCATCGTCGTGGCCGGTGTGTCCGTGGATGCGGAGTTGAAGGAAGACCTGCGCGTGACCGTCGTCGCCACCGGCCTGGCGACGCAACGGCAACTCAGCGAATCGCCGATCCGCCTGGTGAAGACCCACAACGGCGACATCGACTACGGCGCGCTCGACAAGCCGACCAGCATCCGCAACAAGCCCAAGCACGATAGCCGGGGCGAGCCGAAGAAAGAGATGGATTTGGAATATCTCGACATACCCGCCTTTCTGCGGCGCCAAGCGGACTGAGCGAACCTTAAGGAAACCGCCCGCGCGTTTTAAGCTGCGACAATTTGTAGCATTGCCCCGGCGCGCGGGGCTGGATTATTCTACAAAACCTGCGCCTTTAGTTTTTAGGGCGGATCAATTCATAGACCATGGGTGAACCGATGATCAGGCAGAGAACACTGAAAAACGTAATCAGAGCGACCGGCGTGGGCTTGCACACAGGGCAAAAGGTCTATTTGACCTTGCGCCCGGCGGCAGTCGATACGGGCATCAAATTCCGCCGGGTGGATTTGCCCGAGCCTGTGCTGATCGACGCCAGGCCCGAAAACGTCGGGGAAACCACGCTTTCGACCACGCTGGTCAACGGCAAAGTCAAGATTTCCACAGTCGAGCATTTACTGTCCGCGCTGGCCGGCTTAGGCATCGACAATGCCTATGTCGATGTCAGCGCCCCGGAAGTGCCGATCATGGACGGCAGCGCCGGGCCGTTCGTGTTTCTGATCCAGTCGGCCGGCATCCAGGAGCAGGACGCCCCGAAGAAATTCATTCGCATCAAGAAGGAAGTGCTGGTCGAAGACGGCGACAAATGGGCGAAGTTTGAACCCTACGACGGCTTCAAAGTGACCTTCACCATCGATTTCGACCATCCGGTGTTCAACCGCGACAACCAGACCGCCAGCGTCGATTTCTCCTCTACGTCCTTTGTCAAGGAAGTCAGCCGCGCCCGCACCTTCGGCTTCATGCGCGACATCGAAGCCCTGCGCAAGCGCAGGCTGGCCCTAGGCGGCAGCATGGACAACGCCATCGTCGTGGACAACTACCGCATCCTCAACGAAGACGGCCTGCGCTATGCGGACGAATTCGTCAAACACAAAATCCTCGACGCCATCGGCGACCTGTACCTGCTCGGCCACAGCCTGATTGGCTCGTTTGTCGGCCACAAGTCCGGCCACGGCTTGAACAACCAACTGCTCCGCGAACTGCTCAAGCAGCAGGACGCCTGGGAAGCGGTAACCTACAGCGACGACGAGGGCCTGCCCATTTCCTACATGCGCACCATCCAGGCCGCCCGCTAAGGCGCTTCCCCGTCCGCGACAACGCCGTCCGGCCCATTCGGGTCGGCGGCGTTTTTTTTCGGGTTCAGCAACGCGAAACGCTCCATGGACGCGCCCAGCCGCGCCAGCGCCTGCGCCAGTTCGTCGCCGGGGGCAGACTGGCCGCCGGCCTTGACGGCGGCGATGGCATCGGGCGCGGGCGCTTGCATTGGCGACATCGGCTTGTCCACAATCGGTGCGGGAGGAAGCTTGCGGATGGTGACCTGCTTGATCGCCACATCTCCGCTGTCATTGAGCCGCGTCTGGATGCCGGGGGCGAGGAAGCGCAACTGCGCGGCAAACGCCTGTGAGTCGGTGAACACCACCAGCCCGCCGTCTTCCCTCACCACACAATCCACGCAATGGTCGGCCATCGCGGCCGGCAGGCCCGCCTTGACTCTGCGCAGCATTTCGGCATGGAAATCGATGCGCCGGAGCATGTCCTGGAGCAGCGAGCCTTTTAAGATTTGCCAGGGCGGCGCGGGATGATTTGCCATCGTAAAGTCCGAACGGTTAAGTCGCAACAAGGACGCATAGTCTACGCCAGCCCTTTCAAGGTGTAAAAATCAACTGATTGATTATCAAGCGAAAAAGTTGCTGCTATATGTGAAACTTCGCTTGCAACTCGTTGATTTTTATAGACTACCTTGAAAGCCCTGATAGTCTACGCCTAAGGCATTTCGCCAAGAAACAGGCATCTGCGTCAAGATTAAGCGGGCCTTGCGCAACAATGGCGAACCATGTCGCCCAAGCCCTCCTGCAAAACGCCATCGCCGACTTGCGCAAAGCCGTGATGGCAAATGGCAAAAACTGGAGGTGGGTTTAATTGGTTTATGGCATTCCTGGCGGGCATCCGCAGACCGCGCCACTCGTGACCTGGAACATCCCCAGGAGTATTTCGCAAATCAATTACAGCGGTTTCTATATCAAAAAGTTAATTATAAACTCTTCGGCGTGGTTTACATATCCACTCACATCATCCTGTGTAACTGTTTTAATAGCGTTTTGTATAGCGGCAAAAAGAGCCTCTGCTGTGCGCGGCTTGAGTGTCCTAAGAGCATGCTTGATTTTCGAAAACGCCTCCTCAATCGGATTCAGCTCTGGCGAATATCGCGGCAGATAAATATAGGGTACGCTGTGTTTCTCCAAAAACTTTTGCACAGCCTTGGCGCAATGCACGGGATGGTTGTCCATAATCAGCACCTTGCC
>JBJSYU010000577.1:0-3706 GCA_046089945.1 Candidatus Methylumidiphilus sp. | reverse complement strand
TTATCAAGGAAAACGAATTAAACACCGCGATTGCCGTCGAGCGCAAAAAACAACAGATTCGGGAGGCGCAAATGGAAGCCGAACAATCGGTGCAGGAAAAGCGCCACCAACTCGAACAAGGCCAGATGAATTTTAATATCCAGCAGGAAGAGCAACGGCAGGAACTGGTGCGGCTGGCGACGGCCAACAGCAAAGCCGAAGCCGAGGCCAAAGCCTATGCCGCCGCCAAAATGATGGAAGCATTCGCTCATGTCAACCCCGGTATCTTGCAGTCCTTGGCGTCGGTGGGCATGGCACCGGAAAACCTGATTGCGCGGGCATTCCAAGGTTTGGCGGAGAATGCCAACAAAATCGGCGAACTGAACATCTCGCCCGACTTGCTGCGCGAACTGCTCAATAAACCCGAAACTCCGCAATAAGCCATGCAGCGTTTGTCCGAAAACAAACTGGTGCTGGTGACGCGCAAAACCCGGTTGGACGAACTGGTGGCGCGTTTCAACACACTGGCGCAGGCGAAGTTTTATGTCGAACACATGGGCGCGGATTTTTCCGATTATGTGCGCGAAAATGTGCTGTATCAACGTTCTTTGGCGCAAGCCCGCGACACACTCGCCGAACTGGGGTTGGTGCAAGTGTTGGATCGGGCATTTCTGCCCAACTTTATCTTTGGCCCGGAGGATGTGGTCGTCGTCGTCGGCCAAGACGGGCTGGTCGCCAATACCTTGAAATACTTAGGCGACCAACCGTTGATTGGCGTCAACCCCGACCCGTGCCGCTGGGACGGGGTATTGTTGCCGTTTGTCGCCGATGATTTAAAGCGCGTGGTGCCGGAGGTGTTTAAAAAACACCGCCCAGTCAAAGAAGTGACTTTGGCGAAGGCAGTATTGAACGACGGGCAGAAACTGTTGGCGGTGAATGATTTCTTCATCGGCCAGAAAACCCATGTCTCGGCGCGTTACTGGCTGGCGCTGGATAAACAGAGCGAGCGGCAATCCTCCAGCGGCGTGATTGTCTCGACCGGCTTAGGCTCGACCGGCTGGCTAAAAAGCATTTTGGCCGGGGCATCGCGCTTGGCGCAAGTGTCGGGTGGGCAACTGGGGAATAATCCGGCAGAAAGCATGCCTTGGCATGCCGACCATCTGGTGTTTTCGGTGCGCGAGCCGTTTCCGAGCAAAAACAGCGCGGCCGATTTGGTGTTCGGCCAAATCACCGCGCAAACCCCGCTGCGCGTCTTGTCGGAAATGGCGGAAAATGGCGTGATCTTCAGCGACGGGCTGGAAAGCGATTATCTGGCGTTCAATGCCGGCATCGAAGCGGTGATTGCCCCAGCGGCGCAAAAAGGGAAACTGGTGGTTTGACTCCGGCCAAACCAAAAATGGGGGGTCGGCATCTAGTCTTACGGGCAATGCCATTAGCTTAAGGATTTTTCCGTTTGCCCCGAGTCTGTACGAAGGGGGAACGGAAAAATCCAACTTATTAGAACTTAAGCCGTTCATGGTTCGACAAACTCACCACGAACGGCTTATAGCGGTTGCAGTCCGCCTTCGATACGGAGACTGAAACGCTGGCTTGTCGCCTGCGGCTTGTCAGGGTGGGAGCGTATCGAACCCGAGTGTGAACGGCCATAAGTTAATGGCATTGGTCTTGCCGTGCCGCTCATCGGCTGCTCCGGCGCAACAGGCTCCAAAAACTTGCGGAGCGGTCAAGGCTCCGATCCCGATCCTGCGGATTGCGCTTGTCCCGCCACGCGCCCACATTCCCGCCTACCATCGGCGTTTTTCATGCTAAAACAATTATTTGCGCAGTTCATATAATTCAATGCAGCGGATGGGGGGCTTTCAAGTTGGCGCGTAGGCGCTTTGCGCGAAGGTAGCGCGGCACCCACGAGGCTTTGGCACGGCAAACCTGCCTCTGTGTAACACCAGTGAATAAATTGAGGAAATATGCCATGCACTATGATTTTGCGGCCGCCATCACGAAGCTAATCGCCATTGCCGGTCTGTTGCTGTTATGCGCCGCCTGTGCGCCAGTGGTCAGCGGCCTTGGCCCGGCGACGGTCGAGCCGGTGTTGGCCCGCGCACATTTCGTCGCCGCCGACGGGGCTGTGCTGCCGGTGCGGACATGGCTGCCGCCCGGCGGGGAAACCAAGGCGGTGATCTTAGCATTGCACGGCTTCAACGATTACAGCAACTTTTTCATTGGCGCAGGCATTTACCTCAGCGGCCAAGGGATCGCTTGCTACGCCTACGACCAGCGCGGTTTCGGCGCTGCGCCGGGGCGGGGGTTGTGGCCGGGGACGCAGGCTTATGTGGACGATTTGCGCGCGTTTGCCGGGCAGGTGCGCCGCCGCCATCCCGGCGTTCCGCTGTATGTGCTGGGCGAAAGCATGGGCGGGGCGGTGGCCATCGCGGCGCTGGCGTCCGCCCGGCCGCCGCCGGTGGACGGTCTGATTTTGTCCGCCCCGGCGGTGTGGGGGCGTTCGACCATGCCCTGGTGGCAACTCGTCGCGCTGGAGACGACCGCGCACACCGTGCCTTGGCTGCGGCTGACCGGCGAAGGGCTGCATGTGATGGCTTCGGACAATATCGAGATGCTGCGGGCGCTGGGGCGCGACCCGCTGGTCATCAAGGCGACGCGGGTGGACGCGATGTATGGCTTGGTGGACTTGATGGACGCCGCGCTGGACAGTGCGGGCCGTTTGGCGACGCCGACGTTGGTGCTGTACGGCGAGAAGGACGAAGTGGTGCCCCGCGAGCCGGTCATGCGGATGCTGGCGAAATTGCCCGCCCGGCAGACCCGCGCGGCGTTTTATGCCGACGGCTACCATTTGCTGCTGCGCGACTTGCAGGCGGAAAAGCCTTGGCGCGACATCGCCGCGTGGATCGTCCGGCACGACGCCGCGTTGCCGTCCGGGGCGGAGCTGCGGGCGGGGGAGGGGCTGGCTTTGCCTGCGGCAAACGACGAAACCCCGAAAATCTGGCGAGATCCCACCGCGGCGCGGTAAAATGCGCACTTTTTCACGAACCCGCCTGAGCGGCCAAGCCGCCGCCACCGAACGCGCCTTGGGCGCTTCACCTTATAGACATTGCCGCAATGAGTAACCCATACAACACCGATGATTTGCGCATCCGCCAAATCAAGGAAGTCATTCCTCCGCGACTCGCCCACGAGGAGTCCCCTATCAGCGAGCAGGCCGCGCTGGCCACGATCCAGGCCCGGCGTGAAATCCACCGCATTTTGGCCGGCGAGGACGACCGCCTGCTGGCGGTCGTCGGCCCCTGCTCGATCCATGATCCGCAGGCGGCCTTGGAATACGCGGGCAAGCTGCTGGAACTGAAGCAGGAATTGGCCCGCGATTTGGTCGTGGTCATGCGGGTTTATTTTGAGAAGCCGCGCACCACCGTCGGCTGGAAGGGGCTGATCAACGACCCCGATTTGGACGAAAGCTTCAACATCAACAAGGGTCTGCGGCTGGCGCGCAAGCTGCTGCTGGAGATCAACGACTTAGGGATGCCGGCGGCGACCGAATACCTGGATTTGGTGACGCCGCAGTATGTGTCGGATTTGATTAGCTGGGGCGCCATCGGCGCCCGCACCACGGAGAGCCAAGTCCACCGCGAACTGGCCTCGGGCCTGTCTTGTCCGGTGGGCTTCAAGAACGGCACCGACGGCGGCGTCAAAGTCGCCATCGACGCGATTAGCGCGG
>JBJSYU010000576.1:0-4160 GCA_046089945.1 Candidatus Methylumidiphilus sp. | reverse complement strand
GATGGCCGGGCCTAGCCAAGCCATCAGATCGCCGCCGCCCAAAGCCTCCACAGTCGCCGCCAACACGCCGTCGGCCAAGCCGCGCCAGCCGGCGTGGGCGGCGGCGACGCGCTGGCCGTCACGGGAAGCGAACAGCACCGGCAGGCAGTCGGCGGTCATCACCACGCAGACGGCGCCGGCCGTGTGCGTGAATGCGGCGTCGGCCTGGGGCGCTTGGCTGGTTTGGCGGCCGACTTCGGCGACGGCGGTGCCGTGGACTTGGTTCAGCCAGAACGGTTCGTTTGGCAGGTTCAGCGCGTCGCGCAGCGTTTGGCGGTTGGCGGCGACATGTTCAGGCTGGTCGCCGACATGGACGCCTAAATTGAGGCTGGCGTGGACGCCTAGGCTATGTCCGCCGCTGCGCAAGGTGCTGTAGGCGCGGACGCCGGGCGGGGCGGGCCAGTCGGGCGTGATGCAGCAGAGGCTCATGCGGCTTGCCTCAGCGCTTCAAGCAGCAGGGCCATGTCTTCGGGCATGTCCACCCGCCATTCGCACCATTCGCCGGTGGTTGGGTGTTCGAGGCCGAGCTTTTCGGCATGCAGGGCTTGGCGGCGGAAGCCGCGCAAGGTCTCGGCCAAGGCTTCGCCGCCGCCGGGTAGCAGGCGCAGGCGGCCGCCGTAGACCGGGTCGCCGATCAGCGGATGGCGCAAATGCGCCATGTGGACGCGGATTTGATGGGTGCGCCCGGTCTCCAGCTTGACGCGCAGCAGGGTGTGGCCAGGGAGGCGTTCGGCGATGCGGTAATGCGTGACCGAGGGCTTGCCGTCTTCGCGCACGGCGTAGCGCTTGCGGTCGGTCGGATGGCGGCCGATGGGTTCGTCCACAGTGCCGCCGGCGGTCAGATAGCCTTGCGCCAGCGCCAGATATTCGCGGTCTATGCTGCGTTCTTGCAGTTGATCGACCAGCGCTTTGTGCGCCTGCAAGGTTTTCGCCACCATCAACAGGCCGCTGGTGTCTTTGTCGATGCGGTGGACGATGCCGGAACGCGGGATGCCGGCCACTTGCGGGGCATGGTGCAGCAGCGCGTTTTGCAGCGTGCCGTCGCGGTGGCCGGCCGCCGGATGCACGACCAGCCCGGCGGGCTTGTTGACGATCAGCAACGCCTCGTCTTCGTGCAGGATGTCCAGCGGGATGTTTTCCGGCAGGGCGTCGGTCTGCGCCTCGATTTCGACGCGCAATTCGACCTGCTCGCCGCCTAGGACTTTGTGCCTAGGTATCTGCGGCTTGCCATTGAGCTTGGCGTGGCCTTCTTTGATCCAGCTTTGCAGCTTGCTGCGGGAAAATTCGGGGAACAGTTCGGCCATGGCTTGATCCAGGCGCAAACCGGCCAGATCGGGGGGGATTTCAGCGCTGCGGGTTTCGGTTGCGGACATCAAAAGGGGTTCGGCTGTGGAGGTTGGGGAACGGCGCTTGCGCCTGCGGAAATGTCCTATTGGCGCAATGGATTTCAAGGTATACTCAGAACCCTTGTCTTCACGCCTATAGATGCGGTTTCCACGCACCATGATAAACGCCACGCCCCTTTTCCGCCCGAAATTATTTGCCGTTTTGGCCTTGAGCCTGTCGCTGTCGGCCTGTTCGTCCATGAACCTGATGGATTTGAAGCTGTGGGGCGACGGCGACGCCACGCCGACCGAAGAGCATCCCGACTGGACGGCCCAGGATTATTACCAGGAAGCCAAAAACGAACTCACCGAGGGCCATTACGAAAAAGCCGCCAAGCTGTACGAAAAGCTGGAGGCGCGCTATCCGTTCGGCCCTATCGCCACGCAGGCGCAGATGGACATCGCCTACGCCTACTACAAAAACAGCGAGTGGGAATCCTCGCTGGCGGCGGCCGACCGTTTCATCAAGCTCTATCCGGCGCATGAGCGGGTCGATTACGCCTACTACCTGCGTGGGCTGGTCAATTATAACAAGGGCAAAACCTTTGTTGACCGCTTCCTGCCCACCGACAGTTCGCAGCGCGACCCCGGCGCCGCGCGCGAGAGCATGCGCGACTTCGGCGAGTTGATCGCCAAATTCCCCAACAGCAAATACGCCGAGGACGCCAAGCTGCGCTTGATTGCGCTGCGCAACAATTTGGCGATGTACGAGTACCATGTCGCCGACTACTACCTGCGGCGCGGCGCGTATGTGGCATCGGCCCGGCGCTGCAACGGCATTCTCGAAAAATATCCGCGCACCCACGCGGTGCCGCTGGCGCTGAAGCTGCTGGAGGAGTCTTACCGCAAACTGGAGTTGAACGACCTGGCCAACGACGCCGCGCGCATTTTTGCGGTGAATTATGGCCCGGGGGCGCCCAACGCCCGCTACGCCGAAGAGCAGTTCGACCTCACCCCGGCGGAAATCGCCTGGGACTTCATTGGCTTTGACCACTGAGCCTGCCGCCATGGCCCACCTGCCCTTGCCATTCAGCCATGACGTGCTGTGTGTGGGCCATGCCTCGTATGACCTCATCTTCTCCGTCCCCCACCACCCCCGCGCAGACGACAAAATTTTTGCCGACGCTTTGCTGGCCTGCGGCGGCGGGCCGGCCGCCAACGCGGCGGTAATCGTTGCCCGCTTGGGCTTTCGCGCCGCGTTCGCCGGCTATCTGGGCCATGACCTTTATGGCGACAGCCACTTCCAAGAACTGCTGCGCGAGGGCGTGGACACCGCTTGGGTTGTGCGCGGCGACCAGCCCACGCCGTTATCTGTCGTGCTGGTCAAGCCAGACGGCGCGCGGGCGCTGGTGAACCACAAAGGCGACACGCGGCCGCTGACGGCGGGGGCCATCGATTTTTCCGCTATCCGGCCAAAAGTGGTGCTGTTTGACGGACACGAACCGGCGCTTTCCGTGCCGCTGGCGGCACGGGCGCGAACGGCCGGCATAGCGACGGTGTTGGACGCCGGCTCGCTGCATGAGGGAACACGGGCGCTCATGGGACAGGTGGATTTTTTGGTGGCCTCGGAAAAGTTCGCCAAACAATGGTCGGGGCAGGACGATGCGCGGGCGGCGCTGGCGGGATTAGCCGAAAGTGCGCCCGCCGCCGTCATCACCTTGGGCGAACACGGGCTGGCTTGGCGGCGGAACGGCGAATCCGGGGCGTTGGCGGCGTTTCCCGTGCAGGCCATCGACACCACCGGCGCGGGCGATGCCTTCCATGGCGCGTTCGCCGCCGCGCTGGCGGCGGACATGCCTTGGAATGAACTGCTGCGCTACGCCAGCGCGGCCGGGGCGTTGTGCTGCCAGCGCGTCGGCGCCCGTCCCGGCATGGCGCACGCCGCCGAACTGCGCGATTTTTTGGCGGCGCACCCGCTGGCCTAAAGGAAAAGGGGTTGACAGTTCGGCTTTGCCATATTAGTAATGGCGAAAAAACAAGGGATTTACATGTTGGATTTGCGCTTTGGCGGGCACAGCCGCACAAAGCGGCGGCTAGGCAGGTTTTGGCTACGAACAGGCCGGGCGAATTTGCGATAAGTTTTCCAGCGTATGGAAAAAACCTTGGAATCTGCCGCCCCACGTCAGGGGCGGAGGTCATCAGTCCTTGATTTGTTGCGCCATTGATTAGGCTGCTGATGTGACGTTTAGAAATGGCGCGAAAGTTTACGAGCAGGTTTTTTCAATGAATATTTACGTAGGAAACTTATCCTATTCAGTCACCAGCGACGATCTTCGCAAGGCTTTCGAGCAATTCGGCGAAGTGTCCACCGCCAATGTGGTCACGGATAAATTCACCGGCCAGTCCAAAGGCTTTGGCTTTGTCGAAATGTCGAACAAAAGCCAAGGCGAAGCCGCGATCAAGGGGCTGGACGGGCAGGATTTGAAGGGCCGCACCGTCCGCGTCAACGAGGCGCGTCCGCGCACCGAAGGCGGCGGCTCGTCCAGCGGCGGCCCGCGCCGCAGCGGCCCAGGCGGTGGCGGCGGCAAGCGTTTCTGACACCTTCCAAGCCCGGCCGCCGCAGGCTTGCGTTGGCGGCGGTCGGGTGTTCACCATTCGAGCCTGACCTTGCCGCTCCCCGCCAAATCCCAGTGCGCGGAAGCCACCACTCCGCTGCGTCACGCGCGCAAGCGCTTGGCAAATCAACCCCGCCGCCGCAAGCCATAGCCCGCAAAACCTTGCCGGCTGGCTTTCAAT
>JBJSYU010000575.1:0-2589 GCA_046089945.1 Candidatus Methylumidiphilus sp. | reverse complement strand
CAAACTGGTCGTCGAAGATTTTGTAATTCAGCCATTGCCAGTCATAGGCGAGGCTGAGTGCCTGCCGAACCCTAGCATCTTTAAAGCGCTCGCGGCGCAGGTTAAAGGCATAACCGTTCATCGCGGAAAAATTATGATGGACGACCAGCTCCTTAATCAATTCGCCATCGTCAAAGCGTTTGCCGATGAATTGGCAGCACCAATAACGCATGCGGGTTTCTGCAAAAAAGTCAAAATCCCCAGCCCGCATCGCCGCAACCTGCGTGTCGGCGTCTTTGTACAGCTTGTAGACAATTTTGTCGAAGTTCAAACCGCCGCGCCGTGCTGGAATATCCTTGCCCCAATACGCCGGGTTGCGCCGGTAAATGACATTCTGGCCGCTAGGCGAGGCATCAATAAAATACGCTCCGCTGGCAATCGGCTGTTCTAGGCGCAATTGCTCAAACGGTGTTTTTTCACCATTCGGCTTAACGCCCCATTTCGGCGAAAAAACCGGCAGGCTACCGGCGACAAACGACAAGTCGCGGCCTTTGCGGGTAAACTCAAATCGGACGGTATGCTCGTCCACCACCACTACTTGCTTAATCTCGGAAAAATAGGCTTTGAACTTTGGACTGGCTTTGCGCCCAGCGAGGGTTTCAAACGAGTATTTGACATCCTTGGCTGTCACTGGGTCGCCATTGGAAAACTTGGCTTGTGGATTGATATGGAAGGTGGCCGCGCTGAAATCCTGGGCCAATTGTATATCATCGGCCAACAAACCATATTGGGTGTTGGTTTCGTCTAAGCTATTTACCGTCAAGGTTTCAAACACCAGTTCCAATACCCCCGGCGCAACTTTGCCCCTGAGGGTAAAAGGATTATATTTATCGAAGCTGCTGTTTTGGCTGACAGTTGACAAATTGAGTGTGCCGGTTTTCGGCGCGTTCGGGTTGACATAGTCAAAATGGGTGAAGCTGGCCGGGTATTTCGGCTCGCCGAATTGCGCCACCGCATGCACAGCCCAGACCGGCATGGACACAACCAGATTGAGGGCCAGGCCCAAAAGAATTGAACGTTTCATCGGGGGCCAATAGCTCAGAGCGAAGCGCTGACTAGGCGCTGGGTATAAGGATGCTTAGGATTGGCGATCACCGCCTCGGTTTCACCGGCTTCGACGATTTCACCGTCATGCATGACATACAAGCGGTGCGCTAAGGCATTGACAACGGCCAAATCATGGCTGATCAGCACATAACTCAGGCCGTATTTCTTTTGCAGGCGCACCAGCAATTGCAATACCTGATTTTGAATTGAAACATCGAGTGCCGAAGTGGGTTCGTCGAGTATCAATACCCTAGGGGCCAGCACTAATGTGCGGGCGATGGCGATGCGCTGGCGCTGCCCGCCGGAAAACTCGTGCGGATAAGAACGCAGCGCCGACGTCGGCAAACCCACCTCATGCAATACCTCGACAATCTTGGCGTGGCGTTCTGGCCGACTCAGTTGCGGAAAATGCAAAGCCAAGCCTTCGCCGACAATCTGCTCCACCGTTTGCCTAGGCGAGAGCGCCCCAAACGGGTCTTGGAAGACTACTTGCAGCCGCGCCCGCAAAGCCCGGCGCTCACGCTTGGAACGCTCGGCCAGCGGCACACCTTCAAAATCCAGCCCGCCGGATTGCACCGGCACCAGACTCAAAATCGCCTGCGCCAATGTCGATTTGCCAGAACCGGATTCACCGACCACGCCGATTGTCTCGCCCTCGCGCAAGGATACTTCCGCACCGGCCAGTGCGACAAAACGATCCCTGCGGAATAGGCCGCGCCAACCGGGGATTTTCTTCGGGTATTCCACGCGCAATTCCTTGGTTTCCAGCAAGATCGGCGCATCATTGCCGACGGCATTAATTTGGCGAACGGGAATACTGTTCAACAACTTGATTGTGTACGGATGCTTGGGGTTGGCATAGAGGGTTTCGGTGTCGCCGGTTTCGACCAGTTTGCCGTGTTCCATCACCGCCACGCGCTGCGCAAACTTGCGTACTAGGTTAAGGTCGTGGGTAATCAGCAGCACCGCCATACCCTCCTCACGCTGCAAATCAGAAGCAATTGCACGATGCGGGCGCGGATGGTGGTATCCAAGGCCGTGGTCGGTTCGTCGGCGATCAGCAGTTTGGGGCGGCAGGCTAAGGCCATGGCAATCATGGCGCGTTGCCGCTGGCCACCGGATAACTGATGCGGAAAGCTATCGATCCGCCGATCCGGCTCGCGGATACCGGTGCGCTCGAATAGATGAATGGTTTTTTCGCGGGCTTGTTTTTGGCTCAGCCCTTCGTGCAGTATTAAGGTTTCGATGACTTGATTGCCGATGGAATATAACGGGTTTAGCGCGGTCATCGGCTCTTGGAAAATCATCGCAATATCCGCCCCACGAATCTTGCGCAGTTCGTCGGTGGGCTTTTGCAACAGATCCTCGCCTTGAAAGCGGATCTGCCCGGAGATATGGGCATGCGCCAGCAGACGCAGAATGGATAGGGCGGTGACGGTTTTGCCGGAACCGGATTCGCCAACTAAAGCGAGTCGCTCGCCGGCGTGTATGTCCAGATTCAGT
>JBJSYU010000574.1:0-3106 GCA_046089945.1 Candidatus Methylumidiphilus sp. | reverse complement strand
CAACAATGCGTCGCCTGTCGCTTGCAGCCAGCCGCAACCGGCCCGGCGCCGGCTTGTTTTATGAACGCCCGTTTGGCGGCATTGCCGCAGAGGTACGCTGTGAATACTCTACTGATTGTTTTTTTTGCGCTGTTGCAGGTGGCGGACGGCGTGGTGACGTACCTGGGGCTGGGCTTGTTTGCCAATGTGGACGAGGTCAACCCGATCCTTGGCCTGTTTGCCGGGCGGCTGGGACTGGCCGGGGCGATCACTTTGCTGAAGCTGGTCGGACTGGCCTTTGTCGCCTTCCTGTTTTTTGACCGGCACAAGATGAAAAGCCGCTGGATCACCGCGTCGCTGGCTTCGGCTGTGGGGTTTTACAGTTGGGTGGTCAGCAACAATGTGCTGTTGGTGGCCGGCGTTTGAGCGCTGTTCCACCCCTCGCCCAGCCCCCTGTGCGGCTCTGCGCAAGTCTGCCGAAAACAGCATGATACGGCATGTGATCGACCCAGCCCCGTCATCCTTGCCGGCGTTTGCGGCGTGCCCAGATTTTGGCCGGCAGGATGCCGACGCTGCGGCCGCGCAGCCGATGCTGCGAAACATCCGTTAAAATGCAGGGCTTCCTTAAGGCCGCCATTCGGCCGCCACCTTAATTAGTGCGCGACGCGCAAGGCAACCCATGACACACAGCAAGACCTCCCCCTGGCCAACCACGCGGAGAAATCCCCCATGTTATCGCTGATCCGCATTGTCCTCACCGGGGTGGGGCTGGCCACCATCGCCCGCGCCAACCGCCAGCCCGACTTGCTCGACCAGCTCACCGCGCTGGAGGTGTTGCCGCCCGCGCCAAAGCCTGCTCCTGCGAAAAAGCCCAAGAAGCCCGGCGTCCTCGCCCCGCTCGCCGCCCGCATCAAGGGCTGGGACGGGCGCTATCAAGCGTGGGTGCAGACCCGCCTAGACCCGCGCCTGATGGGCGGACTGCGCAGCCAACAGATGGCGGCGCTGGCCGGCGGTCGTTTGCGCGAATTGGGGCCGATGGAAAAACGCGCCAACCGCAGCCTGGTGCTGGGGGCTATCGGCGTCAGCTTGGCCGGGCTGGTGGAATTGACCGGCTGGCCGCTGGCCCCCTGGGTCATCGCCCTCGGCCTTTATAGCTGCTGGCCGGGTATTGTCGAGTCTTGGCGCATCATCGCCGAGGAGCGTCGCTTCAGCCTGCTGCACGTCACGCAGGTGTATTTTTTGTGGCCCTGGTTCGGCGGCTATTACATGGCCGGCATGGTCGGCATCATTATCGGCAACCTCTGCGGCAAGTTCCAACTGCTGACGCAGACCGTCACCCGCTACAGCCTGACCCACCTGCTCGGCGAACAGCCGGCGCAGGTGTGGGTGGTGGTGGACGGCGTCGAAATCGAGATCGCGTTCGACCAGCTCCAGCTGGGCGACATTTTGGTGCTGACCGCCGGCCAGCCGGTGCCGGTGGACGGCGTCATCGTGCAGGGCGCGGCGACGATAGACCAGCACCGGCTGACCGGCAAATCGCAGCCGGTGGAGAAATCCGCGGGCGACACGGTGCTGGCCGCCACCTTGGTGTTGGGCGGGCGCATCCAAGTCCGCGTCGAAAAGACCGGGGCCGAAACCGCCGCCGCGCGCATCGGCGAGGTGCTGAACCGCACCGTCGAGACCCAGGAAATCCGCATCGCCGACCAGTTCAGAAGCGTCGAAAACACGCGCTGGGCGATGGTGGCCGGCGGGGCGGTGGGCTGGCTGGCCGGCGGCTCGAAAAAAGGCATCGGCATGCTCGGCTGCAACTTCCTGCTGGCGCAGATACCGCTGCGCTTTTTCACGCTGCTGAACGGCTTAAGCGCCGGCGCCGAGCGCGGCATTTTGATTAAGGACGGTCGCGCGCTGGATCGGCTGGCGGCCATCGACACCGTGGTGTTCGACAAGACCGGCACCCTCACCCTCGACCGGCAGCAGGTCACGCGGGTGCATTGCTGCGCGGAGTATGGCGAGGACGTGGTGCTGGCGCTGGCGGCCGCCGCCGAACAGCGCCAAGTCCACCCCATCGCGCAGGCCATCCTGGCGGCGGCGGCGGCGCGCGATCTGGAACTGCCCGCCCTCGACGAGGCGCACTACGAACTCGGCTACGGCCTCACCGTGTCGCTGCTGGGGCAGCGCGTGCGCGTCGGCAGCGAGCGCTTCCTGGCGCTGGAAAACCTCAGCCTGCCGCCCACTCTAAAACATGCGCAAGACGCCGCGCACAGCAAAGGCCATGCGCTGGTGTTCGTGGCGGTTGGCGACGCCGTGGTCGGGGCGGTCGAACTGGCGGCGACGCTGCGGCCGGAAGCGCAAGCCACCATCGACTGGCTGCGCGGCCAAGGCGTGGCGCTCTATATCCTCTCCGGCGACCAGGACGCCCCGACCCGCTCGCTTGCCGCCGAACTCGGCATGGACGGCTATTTCGCCAACACCCTGCCCGAACAAAAAGCCGAGCGCGTCAAGGAATTGCAGGCGCAAGGGAAAAAAGTCTGCTTCATCGGCGACGGCATCAACGACGCCATCGCCTTGCGCCAGGCGGAAGTCTCCGTCTCGCTGCGCGGCGCCACCACCGTCGCCACCGACGCGGCCCAAGTGGTGCTGATGGACGACCACCTCGACCAACTCCGTCTGCTGTGGGAACTGGCGCAAGGCTTCGAGCGCACCGTGGCGACCAACGCCACCCTCGCCCGCTACCTGAGCCTGATCGCTGCCAGCGGCGTGCTGCTGCTGCCGTTCGAGTTTTGGGTGGTGCAGGTTTTGGGAATCAGCCAAGCGATATCCGGCATCAGCATTTCGCAACGGCCTTTGCTGGCGAAAACGGCGGAAAACGCCCGACCGGCCGACGAGGCCGCATAGGCTTGCGGCAACCTGACTAGCAAAATTGCCCAGCCCATGCTGAAAAAATCTCCGTCATTCCGGCCGGGCGCCGGAATCCAGCGTCCAGGGATGGCGAACCAGCCGGTTTACACACAATGCGAATCAGCGAAAGCTGTCTTTTCCACTAAACAGGCGCCCTGGCTTTTTTCAGCGCCAACGTCAGCCCGTCGGCGATCGGCAGCAGGCTAATGTCCACGCGCCGGTCGGCGTG
>JBJSYU010000573.1:0-8049 GCA_046089945.1 Candidatus Methylumidiphilus sp. | reverse complement strand
ATTCCAAAAATTTGAGAAAGTTCAACTTATTGCGAACTAAAGTATAAATAGTTACAACGAGTACCTTGGCTTGCGTATTTTTCATAAAAAAATCAATGTATTGCGTTTCTTTGGCTGGAATCTGTCAATAACTTGCCAGATATGAAACCGCTGTAACTTAAACCATGCTTTTTAATTCATACGAGTTCATTTTTCTTTTTCTGCCAGTCACGCTTTTGGGGTTTTTGTTCCTAGGGAAATGGAACAAACGGTTTGCGGCGACATGGGTGGCACTCGCCTCACTGTTTTTCTACGGTTGGTGGAATCCCGCTTTTGTGGCCCTGCTGATGGGTTCCATTACTTTTAACTACATAGTTGGTGTGGCGCTTGTCGGGTCAATGGGGCGGCGACTTAGCTCCCAAAAGTATTGGATTCTGTTCTT
This sequence comes from Candidatus Methylumidiphilus sp., assembly GCA_046089945.1. Classification (GTDB taxonomy): domain Bacteria; phylum Pseudomonadota; class Gammaproteobacteria; order Methylococcales; family Methylococcaceae; genus Methylumidiphilus. The sequence goes on along the minus strand of JBJSYU010000573.1, from coordinate 7,628 downwards.
TGGAATTGTGATTAATCTTGCAGTATTGGGGTATTTTAAATACTTTAACTTTTTCCTCTCAACACTGAATGAAATCACGGATTCGACATTTTCAAGCGAAAAAATAATACTGCCTCTAGGCGTGTCATTTTTTACGTTCACCCAAATTGCGTTTCTCGTGGACGCTTCACGGGGCTTAGTTCGAGAGTTCAATTTTATCCACTACACACTGTTCGTCACATATTTTCCGCACCTAATAGCCGGCCCAGTTCTGCATCACAAGGAAATGATGCCGCAATTCGACAATCCAAAGACCTATCGCCTCAATTATGAATGTCTTGCGGTGGGCCTCACTATATTTTTCATAGGATTGTTCAAAAAAGTCATGCTGGCCGACGACATGATCAAATACGTAAAGCCCGTGTTTGATTCCGCCGCACAAGGCCATACGCTTAGCTTCAAAGAATCTTGGGGCGCGGCGCTATCCTACACGCTGCAACTGTATTTCGATTTTTCCGGCTACTCGGACATGGCAATCGGCTTGTCGAGAATGTTTGGCGTAAAATTACCATTAAACTTTGACTCTCCCTATAAGGCCGTCAACATCATCGATTTTTGGCGGCGCTGGCACATGACCTTGTCTCGATTCCTGCGGGATTACCTCTACATACCTTTAGGCGGCAACCGCAAAGGGCCGGTGCGCCGCCATGTGAACCTGTTGACCACTATGCTTTTAGGCGGGCTTTGGCATGGCGCCGGCTGGACTTTCGTAATTTGGGGTGGCTTGCATGGCATATACCTGGTCATCAACCACATATGGCATGCGCTACGCGCAAGCTTAGGCCACGATCTCGAAAAAATCACATTGGTGGGCAGATTGACCGGCGGCTTTTTGACGTTTATCGCGGTCGTGTTCGCCTGGGTTTTCTTTCGTGCGGACAGCCTACATGCGGCCTTGTCCATTTCTTCTGCAATGTTTGGGCTGAATGGCTTTTCGTTCACGGGGCATTTTCAGTTGTCCAAAATCGCACAGGCATTAGCCATTGTGTGGCTGATGCCCAACACCCAGCAAATCATGGGACAATTTGAGCCGGCGCTTGGATTTCGGGGAAAAGATTGCCTTGCGCCTTTCAAGCCCTTGCAATGGCGGCCTAACTGGATTTGGCTGGCTTGCGTCGTCACTATGGCTTCAGTTTCGCTAGTCCAAGGCGACAAGGTCAGTGAATTTTTATACTTCCAATTCTAATGGCCGACCATAAGCGCTATGTCCTCGGGCTAGTTTCCCTGCTATTTGCAGAAATGCTGGTGCTAGTGGGCACAAGCTATTACCTTGAGCCACTAGTCGGCGACATGACACGATTGGGCAGTTATGCTGAAAATGACTTCGGGTGGAACGATCCACAGCAGGTCTTCGTGCATGAAGCGTCGCCGTTGCTTGATAGCTATGAGCAGTATGCCGATATACTTGTAGTAGGGGATTCTTTTTCGTTTGCAGGCTTGTTTGGCATGCTTAACTTCCCTTGGCAAACCTTTCTTGCTGCGGAAACCGGCCTTACCATCGCCACTATCAGCCACTATACCCATACTGTTCCTCCACGCTATGACGCCACACTCATCCCGAAAATCGTCAGCAGCGATGCATTCCAAAAGCAGCCGCCGCGCATCCTAATCATGGAAATTGTTGAGCGCCAGTTGAGTATTTTGCCTGATGTTGGAGGCGAATGCGCGGGTATTGTGCAGTCCGCAAAAGCTCATGACTTGCGCTTCAGTCCAACAGCCCAGCCAACCCGCGAAGCACAACGCAAAAAAGAGCGTCCCCCGCTTGCCGAACAGACCGCATACGCTCAAAAATATTTGCTAGGGCTGCTGCGGCGAGATAGCGATGAAACGCCAATTGTGTCGCAACTGGCCTTGACAAGCTCCAAGCTGTTTTCAAGCAAACGCAGTGGAGTTTTATTAGTCTATGAAGGCGACATTAAGAAGAAAAACTGGGGGAAAAGCGAGCTTACTGAAATCCGTTGCAAACTAGTCAAGCTGCAAAATCTTGTCCAAAAAAATGGCAAAACCTTTTTCGTAGCGATGCTCGTCCCAGACAAGCTTACGGCCTACTCCGGGTACCTGCAAGACCGCAGCGACGCCAACAGCAGTGTCATTGGCAGTTTGGCCTTAGATCAGTCCTTACACATTCCGCGCATAGACAAAGCCATTCAAGCTGAGATTGACGCAGGGGCGATTGACGTATACTTGCCCAATGACACGCACTGGGCTTACCGTGGGCATCAAACTGCGGCATCTGCGCTGAACCAATATTTGCAGGGATTTATGGGCACCGCAGCCGCTCTAGGCGCACCGCAGCAATCGACATTGCGCGCGCGCTAACCGGCGGCACACAAAACATGCCAGCGAGCACTTGCCGCAACAAGTTTACAGCTTGCCCCATGAAATTCACGCACAGCTTTGGATTGCGTGTATCTATGCTTGAATGATGTGTGCATGGTATCATAGCAACTTGGCAGACCTATTAAGTTCAACAACACGCAGGCGTTGCAAAAAAATGCGCACACAGCCACATGCATCGATGACCGGCAAGTTAGCCTAATGCAACAGTTTCAACTATCCCCGAAAGCAATGATCACAAGCTTCTGGCGTAACCGCAACCTTATTTGCACGCTAGTCAAGCGTGAAGTTATTGGTCGCTATCGTGGATCCATGCTGGGTATTTTATGGTCATTTTTCAACCCAGTTTTAATGCTGGCCGTGTACACGTTTGTTTTTAGCATTGTGTTTAAAGCGCGTTGGACTGGGGGCAGCGAGTCAAGAGCAGAATTTGCGCTTGTGCTATTTGCCGGATTGCTAGTCTTCAACTTGTTTTCTGAGTGCGTCAATCGTGCGCCAAGCTTGATTTTGGCCAATGCCAACTTTGTCAAAAAAGTTGTTTTCCCATTGGAAATATTGCCGCTAGTAATTTTAGGCTCAGCGCTGTTTCACATGTCAATTAGCTTGGCGGTGTGGCTGCTGTTTTTTTTGGCGTTTTTTGGCATTCCCTACATGGCTGCTATGTTTCTGCCTCTCGTGCTTCTTCCGCTGCTGCTGATGACGATAGGAATATCATGGATTTTGGCTTCACTTGGAGTTTATCTTCGGGATGTGTCACAGATAGTTAGTGTTTTGACTAGTACACTGATGTTTCTATCGCCCATTTTTTACCCTCTATCGTCCTTGCCGCCGCAATATCAGTCAATTTTAAAATTAAACCCACTGACCCAGCCATTGAGGAAGTGCGCGCAATTTTGATTTGGGGAAAAATGCCCGACTGGACGTGCTTGAGCCTGTATGTCCTTGTAGCGGGTTTGCTGGCTTGGCTAGGATTTGTGTGGTTTCAGAAAACCCGCAAAGGATTCGCCGATGTCCTCTAATATCGCCATCAAAGTTGATGGCCTTGGCAAATGTTATCAAATCTATGACAAGCCACGGGATCGGCTTTTACAGATGATGGTACGTAGCCGGAAACAGCTTTTCCGTGAGTTTTGGGCTCTGCAAAATATTTCGTTTGAAATCAAGCGTGGGGAAACCGTAGGCATCATAGGCCGCAATGGGTCAGGCAAATCCACATTGCTTCAGCTTATTTGTGGAACTTTAAACCAAACGACCGGTAGCCTTGAAGTCAATGGCAGAGTAGCCGCCCTGCTTGAACTGGGGGCCGGCTTTAACCCTGAATTCACAGGCAGGGAAAATGTCTTTCTCGCCGCATCTCTTTACGGCCTCACTCAAAATGAGATTACTTCGCGGTTTGACCAAATTACTGAATTTGCCGATATTGGGGATTTTATCGATCAACCGGTAAAAACTTATTCGAGCGGCATGTTCTTGCGTCTGGCATTCTCGGTCATTGCGCACGTGGATGCTGATATTTTAGTGATTGATGAGGCGCTGGCGGTTGGCGACGCTTTCTTCATACAAAAATGCATGCGTTTTCTCAGGCGTCACATGGAGCATGGGACGTTGCTGTTTGTGAGCCATGACTCAGCGGCTGTGGTAAATCTCTGCCAGCGCGCAATATGGCTGGAACATGGAAAATTGCGGGCAATGGCGAGTTCAAAATTCGTCACAGAGCAATACCTTGCAGAGTTTTATGAGTCACAGCAGGGTAAATCCAAAGCCCTTCCAGTTGGTTCGCCAAAAAACAACCGGGATGGCCCTCGTTCCATCCGCTCCACTTATGATCAACGAATGGACTTCATCAACCGCTCAAACTTACGCAATGACTTGGAAGTATTTAGCTTTACTCCAGAAGCCTCAGGCTTTGGCTTGAGAGGTGCCACCGTTGAAGATGTACGCTTTTGTGATAACACAGGGAATCAACTGACATGGATTGTAGGGGGGGAAAGTGTTTCACTCGAAGTAGAGTTCCAAGCGCACCAGCCGCTCTCTGCTGGCGCAATCGTAGGCTTTTCCGTCAATGATCGGCTTGGGCAGGTTCTGTTTGGTGACAATACTTATTTGACTTATAGGGAAGATCCGGTTGTGGCAGGTGAAGGAGTTCGAATAATAGCTCGGTTCGCATTTACTATGCCTATTCTGCCTTATGGGCAATATACGGTTACTGTTGCCGTCGCAGAGGGCTCTCAGCAAGAGCATGTTCAGCATCACTGGATACACGACGCGCTAATGATAGAGTCACACTCTTCTAGTGTTTGCACAGGGTTGGTGGGTATCCACATGGATGCTATTTCTATGGTAATGATGGATTAAGCGCATTTCTCTACCGAAATAATATAGACAAATCTAAAATTTTTGAATTTAAAGGGGCATCCAAAAATGATGGAATTCACCGGTGAACGCTTTGTGCCTGAAGTGAAAGGAATTATAGAGCTTGAGCATTTACACCGGTATTTGCATGCCTGCGAACTTGTGTCAGGCAAAGATGTTCTTGACATTGCAAGTGGCGAAGGTTACGGCTCTGCAATGCTTGCGACAAAAGCTAAAAAAGTCATTGGCATAGATATCTCATTGGATGCTGTCAAGCATGCCAATAGACGTTATATAAAAGAAAATCTTAAATACATGGTGGGCAGTTGTGCAAGCATTCCATTGCCTGACTCATGCGTTGACGCAATTGTTAGTTTTGAAACTATAGAGCATCACGACCAGCATGACAAAATGATGCAAGAGTTCAAGCGCATACTGCGTCCTGATGGATTCTTGCTGATATCCAGCCCTGATAGATATTATTATTCTGATGAGGTCGGTTTTGACAACGTATTCCATATAAAAGAGCTATATGAGCATGAACTGAAGCAATTACTTAGGAATTATTTTAGAAGCGTTTCCTATTTTGGTCAGCGGATAGTGTATGGTTCAGCAATATTTGCTGAAGAACTTTCTACCCCAATATTGGATTTTTGGAAGGAAGGTGAATCGTGTATGCAGCAAGCTGGGATAGCTAGGCCAGTATATTGGATTGCAATAGCATCGGATGTCGCAAATCCAACGTTTGCATCGGGAATCTTTGAGCAAACTTTCGAGGAATCAGAGCATATCCAGTCCTTGCGCAGCGAAGTGCGTACCCGTGACGGGCTGGTTGAAAATTTGAAGCGGGCAGTGATTGAGCGAGACCGCCACATTGAGCAGATTAGCCAAAATGCGGATGAGTGCGTTAAGGTATTGGCCGAGCGGGACAGGCAGCTTGCAGAGCTAAATCAGGCGACCGTTGAGCGCGACGAGCGAATTGCCAATCTGACAAGTGCGATAGTGGCAATTCATGAGCAGCATGCACTTTTAGCCTGTGCTTCACGGGTATATAAGGCTGTACTCTGGCTAGGCGGGCAATTGACCACGGCTTTGCGGCATCCATCGCAACCATATCAGATCGTTAAGGATATTTTGACAATACGCCATAGCCCCTTGTTTAATAGTAGCCACTATTTATCAACGTATTTGGATGTCTGCGTGAGTGGCTGCAACCCTATTCGCCATTATTGCGAATTTGGGTGGAAAGAAGGACGCAATCCATCGCCTGACTTTAATACAAATTTGTACTTGGAAAGCAATCCAGATGTTGTAGCTCATGGATTGAATCCACTCGCGCATTACATACGCCATGGGAGACTTGAAAACCGATACCCTGAGCAAGCAAATATTCAAAATCTTTCTTTGTCTGCTGCAATCGCCGAAAACTGTCTTGAGTTGCCACCAAACTTGTGCCTGCGAGCCGAATTAATGTCGCAATCTAGTGATGACATACATCGAGTACTGGTTATTGATTATGCGGTGCCTACACCTGACATGGATTCGGGTTCTGTAAGAATGTTCGGAATTTTGCAACTCATAGCAAAACTTGGCTCTGCTTTGACATTTGCTGCGAATAAATCCGAAAGTGATTCAAAGTACATCACTGCGCTGAAAGAATTAAAAATAGACCTGCTTTTAGGCTATGATGATATTCTTACACATCTTGCGCAGTGTGGTAGCCGCTATGCGGTCGTAATTATATCGCGCCCTGAAATAGCCGAAAAATACATGACCGCCGTGCGCACTTACGCCGCACAAGCTGAACTTGACTACGACACGGTAGATCTGCATTACCTTAGATTCAAGAGAGGTTCTGAAATTTCTGCAAATGCAGAGCTTGCCGCAAAAGCCGATCAGTATTATCAGCTTGAAATGCTATGCTGCAACTCTGCGGATCGTGTGTTCGCTGTGACCGAAATCGAGAAAAAGGCTATTTTGCAAAATTGGCCTAACTCGCGAGTTGAAATCATGCCTAATATTCATTCAATAAATGTGTCACCGCAACCATGGTCAACTAGACACGGGCTAGTTTTTATCGGCAGCTACAACCATCAGCCCAATGTAGACGCTGTACTGTGGTTTGTGCAGGATATTTTGCCGATTATTAAAAAAGCCATACCTGAAATTACCTTCACAATTCTGGGAAGCAATCCTCCAGAAGAAGTAAAGTCTGTTGGTTCTAGCAATGTCATAGTACTAGGCTGGGTGCCCGAACCTGAGATTTATTTCAGTTCTGCACGAGTCTTCGTGGCACCCTTGCGCTATGGCGCAGGAATGAAAGGCAAAATTGGACAAGCCATGAGTGTTGGCTTACCAGTAGTCACCACAACAATAGGCGCGGAAGGAATGGGATTAATGGATAATGTGCATGCCTTGATTGCTGATGATCAAAAAGACTTTGCCCTCGCCGTGATTCAGCTATACAAAAATGAGGCATTGTGGAAAAAAACGCAACAAGAGGCGGTGAGCCATATTGAGAGAAATTTTTCAGAAGCTGCGGTTAAAAACGTTTTGTCACACATATGGCCCAATCAAGAACAAAGGTAAAAAACCTGCTTTGTGCATTATCTGAAAGTGGTCATACAAGTATCTATACTTTAATACAGCGGTTTCATATCTGGAAAGTTATTGACAGATTCCAGCCAAAGAAACGCCATACATTGATTTTTTTTTATGAAAAATACGCAAGCCAAGGTACTTGTTGTAACTATTTTAGATACGAAAACGCTGTAACTGACAAACAAAACAATTTTTTGTACACTATTTCAAATATCGTCCTAAGCTCAACCTTGCGAACAAGCAATATCGGAGTTTAACCATTATGATTCAGCTTGAATTTACTACTGAAGTCATTGACC
>JBJSYU010000572.1:0-3899 GCA_046089945.1 Candidatus Methylumidiphilus sp. | reverse complement strand
TGGCCGGCAGGGATGCCGGCGCTACGTCTGTGCCAGCGCCGCCGCCACCCGTACTACGACATCCCCCCAAGACTCCGCCGCCCCTTGCCGAAACAACCGCATCACGCCGGGATACCAAGGCGAGTCTGCGCGCCCGTGCAGCCAGCGCCAATCGGTTTTTAAGTAAGGCAGCAACACCCAGCACGGCTTGCCCAAGGCGCCGGCCAGATGCGCGACGGCGGTGTCCACGCAAATCAGCAAATCCAGCTGCGCGATGACCGCCGCCGTGTCGGCGAAATCCGCCAGTGCCGACCCTAGATCCAATATATCCAGTCCGGGCGGCGGCTGGCGGGCTTCGTCTTCGCCCGCGCCTTTTTGCAGGCTGACAAACGCCAAGCCCGGCACCGTCCACAATGGCGCCAGCACCGCCAAGCCGGGCAGCGAGCGCAGGGCGTCGTGGGCGTAGCTGCTGCGGCCTTGCCAAACCAAGCCAATACGCAGGCCACTGGTTGGCAACGCGGCCTGCCAGTGGGCAAGGCGCTCCGGCAAGGCATAGAGATAAGGCAGCGTGGCCGGCAGGTTTTCCAGGCTCAGATCGAGGCGTCCCGGCACGCTCAACAGCAGCGCCCAATAATCATACGGGCCATCGACCGTCAGCCGGTCGGCCAGCGGATAGACCGCGTCCACCCCGGCCAAGGTTTGCAACAGCGGCGCCAACGCCGGTTTGCAGACGAGGCCGACATGGGCGGCGCCGCGCTGTTTCAATGCCGGGACAAGGCGGCAAAACTGGATCTCATCGCCAAAGCCTTGCTCCGGCCACAGCAGCAAACGCTTGCCAGTCAGGTCTTCGCCCTGCCATTCCGCCAGCGGCAGGCTGGGCTTGCGCACCGCGCCCAGCGTTTTTTCCGGGTAATGGCGGGCTTCGTACAGCGGCCAAGCCTCGCGCCAGCGGCCTAGCGACAGCAGCAGCGTGGCGAGGTTGAAGCGGGCGTCGGCATAAGCGGGCTGCGCGGCGAGGGCCAGCTTAAACGCCGCCTCGGCCTCGGCAAAGCGCCGCCGCGACAGGCACATCGCGGCCAAGTTGTTGAGCGTCTCGGCGGCATTAGGCTGCAAGGCCAAAGCTTGCCGGTATGTGGCCTCGGCTTCGACCAAGCGCTGGGTGGACTCAAACAGCACACCTAAATTGTTCAGCGCCGACACATAATCCGGGCGCAGCGCCAAGGCTTGGCGATAGGCGCTCTCGGCCTCGGCGTGGCGATGCAAAGACGCCAGCAACACCCCCAAATTGTTGAGCGCCAAGGCATAACCCGGCCGCAGCGCCAAGGCTTGGCGGTAGGCGCTTTCCGCTTCGGCAGGACGGCCGGCCGCCGCCAGCGCCAATCCCAAATTGCCGTAAGCCCCGGCATAATCAGGCTGCAAGGCCAAAGCTTGCCGATACGCCGCCTCCGCCTCGGCATAACGCCCGCATTCGCGCAGCACCTCCCCCAGATTGTTGAAACCGCCGGCGAAGTCCGGGCGCAAGGCCAACACCTGCCGGCAAGCGTCCTCGGCCTCGGCGTGGCGCCGCGCCGCTTTCAGCAGGATGCCAAGATTGCTGTACGCCTCGGCATAATCCGGGCGCAGCAGAATCGCCCGCCGATAAGCGGCTTCGGCCTCCGCATGCTGCCCGGTGTCGGCCAACACATTGCCAAAGTTGTACAGCGCCCCGGCGTCGTTGGCATTCAGCGCCAAACCCCGGCGGAAGCTGGCCTCGGCCTCGGCATGGCGTCCGGCAAGCCGCAGCAGCTCGGCCAAATTGTTGTGGGCCTCGGCGTAATCCGGCTTCAAGGCCAACGCTTGGCGGTAAGCCGCTTCCGCCTCGGCGGGGCGGTTCAGGTCGGCCAGCGCGTTGCCCAGATTGTTGTAGCCTTCGGCATAGTCGGGGCAGATGGCCAGCGCCTGCCGGTAACGCGCCTCGGCCTCGGCATGCTGGCCTTGCTGCGCCAACAACAGCCCTAAGTTATTGTGCGCATGGTGGTTGGCAGGTTGCAGCAGCAGCACCAGCAGCCAATAGTGTTCGGCCTCGGCGTGGCGGCCTAGCGCCTGCGCGGAGGCCGCCAGAATGTTCAGCAGCGGTTTCGCTTCGCCCAAGGCCAGGTTTAGCGCGGCTTGGTGCTGCCCGCCGACATAGAGGGCAACCGCTTGATCCAGAGGGTTCATGGCTTAGGGGTCAGTGGCTAGGGGTTAGTGGTCAGTGGTGGGCGGGGTTGTCTCGCGCCGGTCACGGGCAAGCCACGCACCTTAGCGCGGCGGCGACGCGGGCGGCCACGTCCTCCCAGCTTTCCGCCGCGCCCCGGCGGAACAGCCGCAGCGCCTGCGGATACCAGGGCGAGTCCTCGCGCCCGTGCAGCCAGCGCCAGTCGGTTTCAAAGTCAGGCAGCAACAGCCAGCAGGGTCGGCCCAGCGCCCCGGCGACATGGGCGGCGGCGGCGTCCACGCTAATCAGCAAGTCCAGTTGCCCGATAATCGCGGCGGTGTCGGCGAAATCCTCGATCTCCCCTCCGACCGCCGCCAGCGTCAGCCCCGGCGGCGGCCGGTTCGCCTCCGCTTCGCCCGCGCCTTTTTGCAGGCTGATGAACACCACGCCGGGCACCTGCCACAGCGGTGCCAATGTCGCCAAGGATGGCAGCGAGCGGTGGGCGTCGTTGGCGTTCTCGCCATTGCCCTTCCACACCAACCCGACGCGGAACCGGCCAGCCGGCAGGCGCGCCTGCCAGCGGGCGACATAGGCCGCTGGCGGCTGCAAATACGGCAACGCGGCTGGCAAGTTGTCCAGTTCCAGCCCGCAATAGGCCGGCAGGCTCAGCGGCAAAGACCAATAATCGTAAGCCCCCGCGTCCACCCCGGCCGGGCCGGCGTACAGCGCGTCCAACCCGGCGAGGCTGGCCAGCAACGGCGCCAGCGCCGACTTGCACACCCAGCCGACCCGCGCCGCGCCCTGCGCCTTCAACAACGGCGCAAGGCGGCAAAACTGGATTTCGTCGCCATAGCCCTGCTCCGGCCAGACCAGCACAGACTTCCCGGCCAACGGCTCGCCCCGCCATTGCGGACAAGGCAGATTGGGCAGAACCACCGTGCGGCCGGCCTTGTCCGGGTCATGACGCGCCTCGTACAGCGGCCAGCCCTCGCGGAAGCGGCCCAGGGACAGCAGCAACAGCGCCAAATTCAGCCGGGCGTCGGCGTGGTTCGGGTGGATGGCCAAAATTTGCCGGTAGCCAAGCTCGGCGTCGGCGTGGCGGCGCAAGTGCTTGTGCAGCTTCGCCAAATTGAAGCGGGCGGGCAGATAGCCCGGCTGTGCCGCGATGGCTTGCCGGAAAGCCTGTTCGGCTTCATCTAAGCGCTCCGTCTGCGACAGCAGCACGCCCAGGTTATTGTGCGCCTCGGCGAATTGCGGGCGCAGCGCCAACGCCTGCCGACAGCAAGCCTCCGCCTCGGCAAAGCGCTGGCTTTCCGCCAGCAACGCGCCCAAATTGTTATGCGCCTCGGCGCGGCCGGGGCACAGGCGCAGGCCGGCCCGGTAAGCGGCTTGCGCCTCCGCGTTGCGGCCTAAGCGTTTGCACAACTCGGCCAGTTGATCCAACCCGGCAAGCGGGGCGCCGGTGGGCTGGACAGCGACAGCCGCCAAGCACAGCCCGTCCGCCTCCGGCATGTTTTGCGCCGTCGCCGCGTCGGCGGCCAATTGCAGCAACGGCGGCAAATGCGCCTGGGCGCAGGCCAAGGCGGCGGCGTACTGCCCGCCAGAAAACAGCGCGGCGGCTTGATCCAAAGGTTTCATCAGGTTCGGGCGGGGCTAGTCCAATCAGGGGAAGGCTGGGGGCATTGCGCTTGCCACAGGCGGGTTTGCCCACGCATTTTAACCCCAGACAAGCCTACCCGGACAC
>JBJSYU010000571.1:0-5890 GCA_046089945.1 Candidatus Methylumidiphilus sp. | reverse complement strand
TGTAATGCACGCGCTATGGGTGAGTTCGGCGCGGTATCTGTGGTTTCTGGCCATATTCGTGGCGAAACAAACAGTATGCCGCTGCACGTGGAGATTCTCTACAACGAATATAATGCGGCGGCGGCATTCGCGGTGGCTTCGTTGTTGGCGTTATTGGCCTTGGTGACGCTGGCCTTGAAGAGTTTCTTGGAATGGCGGCTGCGGGCTTCGGTGGAACGTCAGTCCGATGAAGAATAGGTTTCGTGTCACCGCTAAAACCCTCACTCCAACCTCTCTCCCTCAGGGAGAGGGGCTTTATGCCAAAGCCCTCGCCCCAACCCTTCTCCCTCAGGGGGAGGGGCTTTATGCCAAAGCCCTCACCCCAACCTCTCTCACTCAGGGGGAGGGGCTTTATATCTTGTGAGTCAGATAAGCCATGAGCATCCAAATCCGCAATATCACGAAAACCTTCGGCCAGTTCCAGGCGCTGAAAGGTGTCAATTTCGATATCAAACCGGGCGAGCTGGTCGCTTTGCTCGGCCCGTCCGGCTGCGGCAAAACCACGCTGCTGCGCATCATCGCCGGGCTGGACGCGCCGGATTCAGGGCAGATTTTATTCCATGGCGAGGATGCCACTTCGCGCCATGTGCGCGAGCGGCAAGTGGGCTTCGTGTTCCAGCATTACGCTTTGTTTCGGCATATGACGGTGTTCGAGAACATCGCGTTTGGCCTGCGCGTGCGCCCAAAGGCGACACGGCCGTCGGATGCGGAGATCCGCGACAAGGTCAAGCGGTTGCTGGCGCTGGTGCAATTGGACTGGCTGGCCGACCGTTATCCGCCGCAATTGTCCGGTGGCCAGCGCCAGCGCATCGCCTTGGCCCGGGCCTTGGCGGTGGAGCCTAAGGTGTTGCTGCTGGACGAGCCGTTCGGCGCGTTGGACGCCAAGGTGCGCAAGGATCTGCGGCGCTGGCTGCGCAATCTGCACGACGAGCTGCATGTCACCAGTGTGTTTGTGACCCACGACCAAGAGGAGGCGCTGGAAGTCGCCGACCGCATCGTGGTGATGAACCAAGGCCAGATTGAGCAGATCGGCGCGCCGGACGAGGTGTACGAACACCCGGCGACGCCGTTCGTGTTCCAGTTTTTGGGCGACGTGAACCTGTTTCACGGGCGGGTGGACGGCGGGCAGGCCAGCTTTGGCGGGGCCGATATCCATCTGCCGGGGCATGACGCCGCGCAGGCCGGACAGGCGGTGTTTTTTGTGCGCCCGCATGAGATCGACATCGCCCACAACGGCCAGGGCGCGGTCGGCATCCCCGCCCGTGTCCGCGACATCCGCCGCTATGGCGCGTTGGTGCGCGTGGAGTTGGAACGCGCCGACGGCGAAGGCTATATGGAAGCGGTGCTAGGCCGCGACGAATTCGCCGCGAAGGCTTTGGGCAAGGGCGACGAGGTGGTCGTGCAGCCGCGCCGGGTCAAGGTGTTTCCAACAGAGGGCCAGCCGGATTTTGTGATTTAGCGGCCTAGGCGCGCGGCGACTCGCCGCCGCGCGCCTAGCACCTTTTTGCCAAGCGGTCGGCCGTTTCGTCGTACAATGCCGCATCCATACCGCCCCCACGCTTGGCGCATGCCCCCCTATCCCTTCCCCGCTTTGCCGCAGCGCATCCGCATTTTTCCCGTCGCCGCCCTCCTCGCCTTGGCCGCTGGCTTTGGCGGCTGTCCGCAAGACGCTCCGCAAGCCAAGAAATCCGGCAAAGGGCCGGAGAAAATCCCGGTGTTGGCAGTGTCCGTGGCGCGGAAGACTGTGCCGCTGCGCGTCGAGGCTTTGGGCAATGTCGAGCCGTTCATGACGGTGGCGGTGAAATCCCGCGTCGAAGGCCAGTTGCTCAACGCGCATTTCCGCGAAGGCGAGGCGGTGGCGCAGGGGCAGTTGTTGTTTGAGATTGACGCCCGCCCGTACCAGGCGCAACTGCGCCAAGCCCAAGCCAACCTCGCCCGCGACCGCGCCCAGTGGGAGAACGCCAAGGCGACGCTGCGCCGCTATGAAGAATTGCAGGGCCGGCAATTCGTGTCCGGTGAAATGCTGTCCACCGCCCGCACCAACGCCTGGGTCTATGCCGCCAACATCGAGGCCGACGCGGCGGCGGCGCAGTCGGCGCAATTGCTGGTGGAATACGCCACGATCCGCTCGCCCTTGTCCGGGCGCACGGGGCGGCTGCTGGTGCATCCCGGCAATCAGGTCAAGGCCGACAGCGTGCTGGTGGTCATCAACCAGATGGAACCGGTTCGCGTCAATTTTGCGATTCCGGAACAACAGCTTGCCGCGCTGCGGGCGGTCGCCCAGGCCGGCGAGGTGAACGTGCGCGCGCAACCCGACGGCGGCGCGGCGGCAAGCGGCAAGCTGAGCTTCATCGACAACAGCGTGGACGCCGCCACCGGCACGATCAAGCTGAAGGCGACGTTCGCCAACCCAGGCCAGCCCTTGTGGGCCGGGCAGTTTGTGCGCGTGTCGGTGGATTTGCAGGCGCAGGCCGGGGCCATCGTCATCCCGGCGCAAGCCGCGCAGACCGGCCCTAAGGGCAGTTATGTGTTTGCCATTAAGCCGGATTTGACGGTGGAAAAACGCGATATCGTGGTTGAGCGGACGCAGGACGGCGAAGCGGTGGTCGCCGGCCTGCGCGAGGGCGAGCAGATCGTGCTGGACGGGCAGTCGCGGCTGGTCGATGGCGCGGCGGTGGACATCCGCCCCGGCCAATGAACCTCTCCGCGATTTTCATCCACCGCCCGGTGATGACCAGTCTGGCAATGCTGGCGATTTTAAGCTTCGGCGCGTTCGCCTACCGGCTGCTGCCGGTCGCCGAATTGCCGAACGTGGACTTTCCGACCATCAGCGTGACCGCCAACCTGCCGGGCGCCAGCCCTGAAACCATGGCCTCCGCCGTCGCCACGCCGCTGGAAAAGCAATTGTCCACGATAGCCGCCATCGACTCGATGACCTCGACCAGCGCCTTGGGCAGCACACAAATCACGCTGCAATTCGCGCTGGATCGGGACATCGACGGCGCCGCGCAGGATGTGCAGACGGCGCTGTCGCTGGCTCAGCGGCAACTGCCGCCGGACATGCCCGCCCCGCCCGCGCTGCGCAAGATCAACCCCGCCGACACGCCGGTGTTCATCCTCACCTTAAGCTCGCAATACGTGCCGCTGACGGCGGTGGACGAATATGCGCAAACCCTGCTGGCGCAGCGCATTTCGATGAGTCCCGGCGTCGCGCAAGTGCAGGTGAACGGCTCGCAAAAATACGCGGTGCGCGTGCAGATTGACCCAGCCGCGCTGGCCAGTCGGGGCATCGGCATCGACGAGGTGCGCGAGGCGTTGGCCCGACATAATGTCAATCTGCCGACCGGAACCTTGTACGGCAAAGACCGCGTCTATGCGGTGCAGGCTTCGGGGCTGCTGAGTAATGCGGCGGATTTCCGCCAAATCATCGTCGCCTACCGCAACAATGCCCCGGTGTATCTGCGCGAACTCGGCAAGGTTATCGACAGTGTGCAGAATAATAAGATGGCCGCGTCCACCGACTTGAAGCCGGCCATTTACCTCGCCATTTTCCGCCAGCCGGGCAGCAACGCCATTGAGGTGGTGGACGGCGTCAAAAAGCTGTTGCCGAAATTCCGCGAGCAGATGCCGGTGGGTTTGGATTTGCAGGTATTCTATGACCGTTCGCAGTCGATCCGCGATTCGGTGGCGGATGTGCAATTCACGCTGGCGCTGACTTTGGGGCTGGTGGTGCTGGTGATATTCCTGTTCCTGCGCAATCTGCGGGCAACGCTAATTCCAAGTTTGGCGCTGCCGTTATCCTTAATTGGCAGCTTCGCGGCGATGTGGTTGTTTGGCTTTAGCATCGACAATCTGTCCTTAATGGCCTTGACCCTGAGCGTTGGTTTTGTCGTGGACGATGCCATTGTCATGCTGGAAAATATTTCCCGCCATATCGAAGCCGGGGAATCGCCATTCGCGGCGACGCTAAAAGGCTCACAGGAAATCGGCTTCACCATCATCTCCATGACGGTGTCGCTGGTGGCGGTGTTTATTCCAGTGTTGTTTATGGGCGGTATTTTAGGCCGGCTATTGCACGAGTTTGCCGCGACGATTATGGTCGCCGTGTTAATCTCCGGTTTCGTGTCGTTGAGCCTGACGCCGATGCTGTGCGCAAGACTACTCAAACCTAAGTCCGAGCGCGTTCAAAGTCGGTTTTTTCGCCCCAGCGAATGGGTTTTTGATGCCTGGTTGACTGTGTACCGGCGCAGCTTAAAGCGGGTGTTGAGACACCAAATGATAACGTTGCTGGTGTTTGCCGCCGTGATCTATGCCACGGTTTGGCTGTATCAACATTCGCCTATGGGTTTCCTGCCCGCCGACGACACCGGGCAGTTGCGCTGCTACACCGAAGCGGCTTCCGATATTTCTTTCGAGGCGATGCAGCAGAAGCAATTGGCTATCGCCAAAATCATCAAAGACGATCCGAATGTCGCGGCGATCAACTCGATTGTCGGGGTGATTGATGCCGGTTCGCTGAATATGGGGCGGATTATTATAAAATTGAAACCTAGGCATGAACGGGTTTCTGCCGAAGCCGTCATTCAACAATTGCGGCCAAAATTGGCGGGTGTCCCCGGCATCAAGGCATTTTTGCAGAATCCGCCGGTTATCCGCATCGGCGGGCAGGCTTCGCGCAGTCAATACCAATACACTTTGCAGGCGGCAGACACGGCGGAATTGTTCCATTGGGCACCGATTATGGAAGAGCGACTGCGCAAACTGCCGGGTTTTCTCGATGTCAGCAGCGATTTGCAATTGAACAATCCGCAAGTCAAAGTGGATATCGACCGCAACAAGGCTTCGGCCTTAGGCATTAGCGCCGGGCAGATTGAAGACGCCTTGTATAGCGCTTATGGTTCGCGGCAAGTGTCCACGATTTACACCGCCAATAACCAGTATTGGGTGATCTTGGAGCTAGACCCGCAATACCAACTCGACCCGCAGGCATTATCCTTATTATATATCCGCGCCAGTAACGGCAATCTAGTGCCGCTGAGCGCAGTGGCGAAACTGTCGATGGGCCTTGCGCCCTTGTCCATCGCCCATCTCGGCCAACTGCCGGCCGTCACCTTGTCGTTCAGCCTGCCGCCGACCGTCGCCCTTAGCCAAGCCATGGCTGCCATTGCACAGGCGAGCGCGGAACTGTCACTGCCGGACACGGTCAGCGGCAGCTTTCAAGGCTCGGCGCAGGCTTTCCAGTCCTCATTAAGCGGCATGGGCTGGCTGCTGGGTTTGGCGATATTCGTCATTTATCTGGTGTTGGGCGTGTTGTATGAGAGTTTCATCCACCCGTTGACCATATTGTCCGGTGTGCCGACAGCAGCTTTAGGCGCATTATTGGCCTTGCAAATTTACCATTATCCGCTGGACTTGTACGGCTTTGTCGGTGTGATTATGTTGATTGGCATCGTCAAGAAAAACGCGATTATGATGATCGACTTTGCGCTGGAGGCGCAAAGCCAGGGCGCACCGCCCGCGCAGGCGATTTACGACGCCTGCCTGATCCGCTTCCGGCCGATTATGATGACCACACTGGCGGCGATCATGGGCGCATTGCCGATAGCGGTAGGCTATGGCGCCGGGGCGGACAGCCGCAGGCCGCTGGGCTTGGCGGTGGTAGGTGGCTTGCTGCTGTCGCAGGTGTTGACCTTGTACGTCACGCCGGTGATTTATACTTTAATAACTGACAAACAAAACAATTTTTTGTACACTATTTCAAATATCGTCCTAAGCTCAACCTTGCGAACAAGCAATATCGGAGTTTAACCATTATGATTCAGCTTGAATTTACTACTGAAGTCATTGACCA
>JBJSYU010000570.1:0-4276 GCA_046089945.1 Candidatus Methylumidiphilus sp. | reverse complement strand
TCCATCGCCGCGCGCACGGCGCAGCCTTTGTCGTGGGTGTGGCGGCAGTCGTTGAAGCGGCATTGCGCGATGCGCGGCTGGAATTCGCGGTAGCCCCAGGCTAGGTCTTGGCCGTTGATGCCGGCCAGGCCAAACACGGCGACACCGGGGCTGTCGATCAAATCGCCGCCGCCGGGCAGGTGGTAGAGCGTCGCCGCCGTGGTGGTGTGGCGGCCGAGGCCGCTGCGCTCGGAGATTTCGCCGGTGCGCAGGTTTTTGTCGGGCAGCAAGGCGTTGGTCAGCGAGGATTTGCCGACGCCGGACTGTCCGGCCAGCATCGAGCAATGGCCGTGCAGGGCGTTTTGCAGTGCGGCCACGCCGCGCCCGCTGCGGGCGCTGACCGGGTGTCCGGGGTAGCCGATGCGGACATAATCGGCCAACTCCGCCAAAGCGGCCGTCTCGTCCGCCGCCAAGTCGATTTTGTTGTAGACAATCTCGGCGGGGATGCCACGAAATTCGCACACCGCCAAGTATTGATCCACCAGCAGCCAGTCCGGCGCCGGCGAGGCGCTGACGACCACGAACACGCGGTCGAGGTTGGCGGCGACGACCCGCGTCTTGCCGGCGTAGCCGGGGCGGGTGAGGACGCTGCGGCGCGGCAGCACCGCCTCGACGCGGCCCTGCTCGCCGTCTTCGCTCGGCGTCCAGGTGACGCGGTCGCCGACCGCCACGTCGCCTAGGCGGCGGCGGGTCTGGCACAACAAGATTTGCCCATCGGGGCATTCCACCGCCAAGCCTTGGCCTAAGTGGGAGACCACCAAGCCCTCCGGCAGGTGGCCGGTGTCTGCGCTGGGCTTGGGTGCGGGCGGGGCGTTGCGGCGTCCTTTTCCTTTCATGGCGCTTAGCTTGCCTTGGCTTCCAAGTTGGCGATGCGCACCGCCGCGGGCGGGTGGCTGTAGTGGAAGGCCGAGTACAGTGGGTCAGGGGTCAGGGTGTTGGCGTTGTCGCGGTAGAGCTTGACCAGCGCGTTGACCAAGTCTTTCGGCTGGGCGTGGGCGGCGGCGAAGTCGTCCGCCTCAAACTCGTATTTGCGCTGGAAATGCGCCATGGCCGGCTGCAAAAACAGGGTGAAGGCCGGCGAGGCCAGCATGAACAGCAGCAGCGCGGTGGCGTTGGACTGGAGGCTGACGCCCAAGCCTTCGTAAAACCAGTTCTGCCCCATCAGCCAGCCCAGCAGCGCCAAGCCGACCAGCGTAATCGCCGCACTGGTGAACAGCATTTTCAGCACATGCTTGCGCTTGAAGTGGCCGAGTTCATGGGCCAGCACCGCTTCCAGTTCCTCATGGCTGAGCGCGTTCACCAGCGTGTCGAAGAACACGATGCGCTTGTTGCTGCCGATGCCGGTGAAATAGGCGTTGCCGTGGCCGGAGCGCTTGGAGCCGTCCATGACGAAGATGCCTTTGCTGTGGAAGCCGCAGCGTTCCAGCAGGGCTTCGATGCGCTGGCGCAAGGTGTCGTCTTCCAGCGGCGAGAATTTGTTGAACAGCGGCGCGATGAAGGTGGGGAAGGCCCAACTGATGAGGATGGAGAAGCTTTGCAGGATCGCCCAGGCCAACAGCCACCACAACGGCCCGACCGCGCCCATGACCCAGAGGATCAAAGCCAGCAGCGGCGCGCCGATGGCGACGCTCAAGCCAGCCTGCAACAGCAAATCTTTGATGTACTGCGCGGGCGTGGTGCGGTTGAAGCCGAAGCGTTCTTCCAAGACAAAGGTGTGGTAGAGGTTGAGCGGCAGGTCGATCACGCTGATCAGCAGTATCGTGCTGAAGATGATCGCCACGCCGGCCCAAGTGGCCGACCCATTTTGCGCCATCCAAAATTCCGCTACCGCGTCTATGCCGCCGCCCAGCGTGAACAGGATCAACACGACAAGGCTCACCGCCCGGTCGATTTCACCAAGCTTGCTTTTGGCGAGGGTGTAGTCGGCGGCTTTTTGGTGCGCCTCCAGCGTGATGGTGTCGCGGAACGCCTCAGGCACGTTGGGGCGGTGGGCGGCGACATGGGTGCGCTGGCGCTGCGCCAGCCAAAACTCGACCGCGTATGACAAGGCAAGGGCGATTAGGAAAATGATCGTGAAGGTGTTCATCGGTGTCCCAAAAGTGGTGTGGTGGCGCGAAATGGCGAAGTTTACCTGATTGGCGGATGCGGCTATCCTACTCTTTCGCTGGCCGGCCGATAACGAGGTTTTCCCCTCTAAAACGGGATTGGCCCAGCATCGAACCGAAACCCAAAAGGCGAAACCATGGCCCACGACCCGCAAAATCTGATTTGGATAGACCTGGAAATGACCGGGCTGGATCCGCAACGCGACTACATTATTGAAATCGCCACGGTCGTCACGGACAAGGATCTTAAGGTGTTAGCGCAGGGGCCGGTGTTGGCGGTGCGCCAGCCCGAGGAAGCCCTGGCCCGCATGGACGATTGGAACCAGCGCCAGCACGGAGGTTCCGGGCTGATTGACCGCGTGCGCGCCAGCACGGTGGACGAGGCCCTGGCCGAGCGGCTGACGCTGGAGTTTCTGGCGCAATGGCTGCCGCCCCGGTCTTCGCCGATGTGCGGCAACAGCATTTGCCAAGACCGCCGCTTCCTCGCCCGCAGCATGCCCAGGCTGGAAGCGTTTTTCCACTACCGCAACTTGGACGTGTCCACGTTGAAGGAACTGGTCACGCGCTGGGCGCCGGAACTCAAAGACGGCTTCAAAAAACAGAACAGCCACCTGGCTTTGGACGACATTTTGGAGTCCGTCGCCGAGTTGCAGTTCTACCGCGAGCATTTCATCAAATTTTGAGTTTTCCGCGCACGGTGAGGCCCATGCCTTGGCGGTTGTTGTCTATTGCGGGGCAATCGCTTAGTATCCAAGCAAATCACTCAACTATTGTGCCACGCTGCAATGTCCGAACACACCGCCAACCGCTCCATCGAAGACGTCCAGAACACCGAGGACACCCGCCGCATCGGCATTGACCGCGTCGGCATCAAGTCGATCCGCCATCCCGTCCGCATCCGCCAGCGCGACGGCGCCGAACAGCACACGGTGGCGGTGTTCGACATGTATGTGAACCTGTCGCACGAGCAGAAAGGCACGCACATGTCGCGCTTTTTGGAAATCCTCAACGGCGAGGTCGAAGCGTTGGATGTGCGGACGTTCCCCAAGCTGATCGCCGACATGACCGCCAAGCTGGAGGCGGAGCGCGGCTTTGTCGAGGCACGGTTTCCATTCTTCGTGCGCAAAAAGGCGCCGGTGACCGGCGCCTTGAGCTTTCTGGATTATGAGGTCACGCTCAGCGGCGAGTGGAGTTCCGCGCACTCGGCGCTGTGGCTGAAAGTGGTGGCGCCGGTGACGAGCCTATGTCCCTGCTCGAAAAAGATATCGGACTACGGGGCGCACAACCAGCGCTCGCATGTCACTTTGACCGTCAGCGCCACAGAAACCCTGTGGGTGGAAGACTTGATAGATATTATTGAACGCCAAGCGTCTTGTGAGATTTACGGCCTGTTGAAACGCGCCGACGAGAAGTATGTCACCGAACGCGCCTACAACAATCCGAAGTTTGTCGAGGACATGGTGCGCGACATTGCCCGCGTCCTCAACCAAGACCCGCGCATTAGCCATTACCGGCTGGAGACGGAAAACTTCGAGTCCATCCATAACCACTCCGCCTACGCCGCCATCGAAAAGCGCCAAGGCGCTTAAAGCCCGGCAAACCGCCGGTCTGCTTGCTATTGCCAGCACCCGCTGATGGCGGTGCCGCCGCTGGTGACGGCCCCACGCAAACCTGTGCTGGTCAGCGTCAATATCGCGCATTTGTCGCTGGCCTGGGTGCTGGTTGATATTGGCGTGGCGCGCAGCGTGTAGCTGCTCGCGTCAGCGGCCGAGATGGTCAGGTTGTAATACTTGGTCGCGCCGTCGATAGGCGACTGGGTTGGGTAAATGCGCGGGGCGCCGGTGTCTGCCGGTGTCACCACCCCACCCGAAGTCGTGCCTGCCGCCCCGGCATAGGTGTTGTTTTCGGTGAAATACCGTTCCATCGCGGCGGAAAGACCCGCCAGCGAGCCCTGGGCATCCACCCGGCGCGTTTTCATCATGTGCCCCGTGTAGCTTGGATAGGAAATGGCCGCCAAGATGCCAACAATGGCTAATGCGACCATCAGTTCAACCAAGCTGAAGCCTTTCTGTTGTCTGCCCATGGCTACCCTTAAATATGTTAGTCAAGTTCCACTGCGCGCAAGCGCGTGG
>JBJSYU010000569.1:0-8245 GCA_046089945.1 Candidatus Methylumidiphilus sp. | reverse complement strand
ATCGCCACACTGCCCACGTTGTCCGCCGCCAAGCGGGACAGCAAGGCGTGGATTTCAATGGCGTCGGGCGTCGTGTGCGTGGTGGCATGCAGCGCACCCGGCACACCCCAGCCCAAGGTGCCGATGACCGCGCCGTCCAAGGCTTGGGCCAGAAAGTGGCTACACGAAGTTTTGCCGTTGGTGCCGGTGATGCCCAGCACCGTCATGCCAGCGGACGGCTCGCCAAAAAAACGGTCGGCGATGAATCCCAGCGCCTGATCCAGCCGCGCCAACGGCAGGCACGGGACGGCCAAGTTTGCGGACTCGGCCAATGCCGCGCCACCCTGCGCCGGATCGTAAAGCACCGCGACCGCCCCGAAAGCCACGGCTTGGGGCGCGAACGCCATGCCATGGCCCCGGCTTCCCGCCACGGCAAAAAACAAATCGCCTGGACGCGCCTTGCGGCTATCCAGGCATAGCCCGCGAACTTCGCAGGCGGCGGCGGGTGTTTCCAGCCAGCCAGCCAACAGCCGGTCCAGCGGAAACCCCGCATCCGGCGCTTGGCTCATATCGCGCCGTCCTTTGCCACCGTCGTGGCGGGTGCCTCTTGGTCGGGGGGAATGTTGAGCAAGCGCAACGCGCCTTCCATGACGCTGGAAAACACGGGGGCAGACACCGTGCCGCCGTAATATTCGCCGGCCGACGGCTCGTCTATGACCACCACCATGACCAGCTTAGGGTCGCTGGCCGGCGCCATGCCGGCAAACAAGGCCAAGTATTGCGACGTGGTGTAGCCGCCGCGCGCGCCGATTTTCTTGACCGTGCCGGTTTTGCCGGCGACGCGGAAACCTTCGACGCTGGCCTTCAAGGCCGTGCCTTCTTTTGTCACCACTTGCTCCAGCATCGTGCGGACGCTGTTGGCGGTTTTCGCCGACATGATCTGGTGGGATTCCGCCGGCTTGTCGCGCTTGAGCAGGCCGACCATCGGCATCACGCCGTCGTTGGCGATGGCCAGATAGGCGCGCCCCAATTGCAGCAGTGAGGTGGACAAGCCATAGCCGAACGACAAGGTGGCCTGCTGGAAGGGGCGCCACGTGTGGTGGTCGGCCGACAGCCGCCCGCTGGACTCGCCGGGGAAACCTGTCTCCAACGGCTGGCCAAAGCCTAAGTTGTTGTAAAACGCCCAGAACTTGCTGGACGGCAGGTTCAGAGCGATTTTGGAGACGCCGACGTTGCTGGACTTTTGCAAAATGCGGGCTACATCCATCACGCCGTAGTTATGCACGTCCTTGACGATGTTCTGGCCCACATGCATCTGCCCCGGATTGGTGTCGATGATGGTTTCCGGGCGCACTTTGCGCAATTCCATCGCGCAGGCGACCACAAATGGCTTGATCGTGGAACCCGGCTCGAACACGTCGGTCATGGCGCGGTTGCGCGTCACATTGCCGCTGATTTTGACGCGGCTGTTCGGGTTGAAGGAGGGCTGGTTGACCATGGCCAGCACCTCGCCGGTCTTGACATCCAGCATCACCAGCGACCCGGAGCGGGCCTTGTGCTGGATCACCGCCTTTTTCAGTTCGCGGTAGGCCAAATATTGCAGGCGCTGGTCTATGCTCAGCGACAGGTCTTTGCCCGGCACCGGCAGGCGGACGTTCTCCAAATCTTCGATAATGCGGCGCTTGCCGTCGCGCATGATGCGCTTGCTGCCGGGGACGCCTTGTAGCCAGTCGTTGTAAGCCAACTCCATGCCTTCCTGGCCTTCGTCATTGACGCCGTTGAAGCCAATTAGATGGGCGGTGACTTCGCCGGTCGGGTAGTAACGCCGATACTCCCGGTCCGCATAGACGCCGGGCAGGCCCAAGGCCTGCGCCTGGTCGGCCAATTCCGGGCTGATCCGCCTTTTGAGATATGCGAAGCCGCGGCTGGGATCGTCCACGCGCTTGTGGATCTCTTTCGCCGACATGCCCAGCAAATCGCCTAAGGCCTTGACGCCCTTTTCGTCGGCTTCAAATTCCTTGGGGTTGACCCACACCGACTTGACCGGCGAGCTGATGGCCAACAGTTCGCCGTTGCGATCCAGCAAACGGCCCCGGTGGGCGGGCACGGAAATCAGCCCGACATGGCGGATATCGCCTTGGTGCTTGAGAAACTGCCGATCCAGCACCTGCAAATCCACCGCCCGACCGACCAAGACCAGCATCCCGAACATCAACGCGCCCAACAGCACGCTCCAGCGTTTGGAGTAGTCCGTTTTTTCAATCACTCTTTGGCGAACCACTTTCATCATCGCCGAACCCGCTATTGTTTTAAGGTTTGATATATATGATTAAATCCCGGCGGGGCATGACCATCCCCAGCTTGCCATGGGCGAGCTTTTCGATGCGGCTGTGCTCGGCCCAAGTGTTTTGCTCCAATTGAAGCTGCCCCAATTCCACTTCATACGCTTCCAGCTCTTGCTCAATGCGCTGGATTTCCGCGAACAACATTCTTGAACGGTATTTGGTGTACACCACACCCAAGGCCGAAGCCACCAACACGATCAACAACACCACCATGCTTCTCATGCCGCCACCCGCTCCGCCACCCGCAAAACCGCACTCCGCGCCCGCGGATTCGACCGCAACTCCTGCTCGGCGGGCATTCTCGCCTTGCCGATGGCTTTCAGCGTCGGCCGGTGTTCAATCAGAATCGGCAGCCTCGCGGGCGGCAGAATCCCCCGCGCTTGCCTACGCATGAATAGCTTGACGGCGCGGTCTTCCAAGGAATGGAAGGAAATCACCACCAAGCGACCGCCTGTAGCCAATGCCTGCATAGCCCCTGCTAAACCTTCTTCCAATTCGCGCATCTCTTGGTTGAGGGCGATGCGGATGGCCTGGAAGCTGCGGGTCGCCGGATGTTTGTGCTTGTCTTGGTAAGGCACAGCCTTCTCGATCAGCGCGGCCAGTTGCCGCGTCGTCGCGATGGGCCTTGCCGCCATGACCGCCTCGGCGATGCGCCGGGCGAAACGTTCTTCGCCATAGACTTTCAGCACCCTGGCCAACTCTTTTTCCTCCACCTCATCCAGCCATTGCGCGGCGGTCTGGCCTTGGCTGGTGTCCATGCGCATATCCAAGGGGCCGTCGCGGAGAAAGCTGAATCCCCTGTCCGACTCGTCCAATTGCGGCGAAGAAACCCCCAAGTCCATCAGCACGCCAGCCACCCGCCCGGTCATGCCGAAGCGGGCGACATGCCCGACTAGGTCGGCAAAACTGCCGTGGATCAAGGAAAAACGCGGATCGCCAAGCAACGCCGCCGCTTCTTGCGAGGCCAGCGCGGCGGGATCTTTGTCCAAGGCCAGCAGGCGTCCCTCCCCGCCTAGGCGCGCCAAGATGGCCACGCTGTGTCCGCCCCGACCGAATGTGCAGTCCACGTAAAAGCCGTCCGGGCGAATGTCCAGCGCCTCCAGCGCCTCGGCCAACATGACCGGCAAATGACCGCGACTTGCTGTGTTCATCAAAATGAGAGATTGCCCAGTTCAGGGGAAAGGTCGGCCAAGTCATCCAGGCTTTCTTCTTCCAGCCACTGTTCGCGGCTGCGGTTCCAGACGTCCTCGTCCCAGATTTCAAACTTATTGCCTTGCCCGACCAAGACGACGCGCTTCTCTAGCCCTGCGAAGCTGCGCAAGGGTTCGGCGACCAACACGCGCCCCTGCCCGTCCATCTCGCAGTCAGTGGCATGGCCGATCAACAGCCGCTGCAGGCGCTTGGCCCGCTTGTTCAGGCTGGAAAGCTTGTTGATCTTGCGCTCGATGTTTTCCCATTCGGGCAGCGGATAAAGCAGGAGGCACCTGTCGGGGCTAACGGTCATCACCAAATGCTGTTCGCAGCATTCGCGCAGTTCTGCCCGATAACGCGCCGGCACGGCCAAGCGTCCTTTTTCATCGAGATTGATTGGATTGAAGCCGCGAAACACTCTCCGCCCCACTATTCCCCACTATTCCCCACCCGCCTCCCCGCAGAGCAATATAGAAACCAAGCCAACCGAAGTCAAGCGGGTTTTTCGCGCATCTTCAATTTATTGGGGCTTTCACAAAAAATCCATTTATATCAGCACTTTAAATTTGATCAGCCAAAATCCGCGAAATCATCGCAGATTCGGCGCAAGGCCTAAGGCAAAGCGGGGCTTTAAAAGGCAGCGAAAGCTAAAGAGGAATATCGACACGCAAACGCTGCGGCTGAGAGAGGCTTAAGCATCGCGCACACCCATGCAGCCACAATGCTGCAATAGTCTGTTTATCGGAAAAATGCGGGGCGCTTAAGGATCAGGATTCGGCAATCTGCCGAATCCGGCAAGCCTACCGGCCAGATGCGGCGCTGATAATTGCAGGGTCTGGCCTTAAGGCCGCCTGGGCAGCATCGGCAACGCCAAGAAATTGACGATGCCGTTTTGCGCGTAGCACGAGCGCAGGCTGCGCGCGCCATGCGCCTCCACTAACGCAACCGAACCTTCCGGGAAAGGAGGCAAAGCCGCCGGATTTTCCTGTTGGCCGCCGCAGGAGGCGCACAACAGCAAGGCAGCGGCAGACAGCACGGCGAATCTGGCCGGGGATGGGTGGCGGCGGAGTCGCTCAACGTTTGATGTAGCCATCATGACTCGTGGATTTGTTCGGTTGGCCCGGAGCGGGCGGCATCCATATATAATACAGGGCCGACGACGACACTCCGCTAAGCGGTTCCTGCCTTGGAAAGACGATGACCGAAACAGCCGCGCATCTATCGCATGCGCAAATTGAAATGCAACGCCTGCGCAGCTTTGCCTGTAGCCAAGTGATTGGCCAGGATGTGCTGATCGAACGGATGCTCCTCGCCCTGCTGGCGGACGGGCACATCCTCGTGGAAGGTGCGCCGGGCTTGGCAAAAACCCGCGCCATCAACGTGCTGGGCAAGGGCGTGGAGGGGGATTTCCACCGCATCCAGTTCACCCCGGATCTATTGCCGGCCGACTTGACCGGAACCGAAATTTACCGCCCCCAAGACGCCTCCCCCCGGCCAACCCGAAGGGGGGGCGGCGCACATCGCATTCGCCGCCCGCAAGACGGCTCATTCCAGTTCCAGCAGGGGCCGCTGTTCCACAACCTCGTGCTGGCGGACGAAATCAACCGCTCGCCGGCAAAGGTGCAGTCGGCCCTGCTGGAAGCCATGGCGGAGCGGCAAATCACCGTGGGCCGGCAAACCTATGCCCTGCCGGACTTGTTTTTGGTCATGGCGACGCAGAACCCGATTGAACAGGAAGGGACTTACCCGTTGCCGGAAGCCCAGCTCGACCGTTTCCTGCTGTATGTCCGCATCGGCTACCCGCAGGCGCGGCACGAGCGCGAAATTTTACGCCTAGTGCGCAACGAAGCGCGCGGCAAGGCCGGCGGCGAGCAGGCACACAGCTTTGCCCCCATTGCGCAAAGCGTTTTGTTCGAGGCGCGCCGGGAGGTGCTTGACCTGTACATGGCCGATCCGCTGGAGGAGTACCTGTTGCAACTGGTGCTGGCCACGCGCAACCCCGGCGCCTACGGGGACGATCTTGAGCGCTGGCTGCAATACGGCGCCAGCCCGCGCGCCACCATCGCCTTAGACCGTTGCGCCCGCGCCCGCGCCTGGCTGGATGGGCGCGACTACGTCAGCCCCGAAGACATTCAGACCATCGCCTACGACGTGTTGCGGCACCGCCTAATATTGTCCTACGAGGCGGAGGCGGAGGGCGTCTCAACCGACCAGTTCATCCGCGAATTGATCGAGCGGGTCGCCGTCCCCTAATGCCAGTTTCCCGGACGCCCGGCCAACACTTGGCACAGTTTTGACAGTCAACTTTTTTACTCAGGTGGCACCATGCAAGAATTCCAAAGGGGGTTTATTGGCTACGCGATCAGTTGCGGAGTCTTGCGGTTCGGCGAGTTCACCCTCAAGTCAGGACGCAAAAGCCCTTATTTCTTCAACACCGGCCTGTTCAACACCGGCGCCAAGCTGGCAAAATTGGGCGAGTTTTATGCGCAAGCCTACTTGCATGCGGGCATCGCCGCCGATGTGCTGTACGGCCCTGCCTACAAAGGCATTCCACTAGTCAGCGCCACCGCCATCGCCTTGGCCGCCGCCACCGGAGCGGAAATGCCATTTGCCTTCAACCGCAAGGAAGCCAAAGACCACGGCGAAGGCGGCTCGCTGGTCGGCAGCCCGCTGGCCGGCTCAGTGCTGATACTCGACGACGTCATTACAGCAGGCACGTCCGTGCGGGAATCGGTTGAGATAATCCGCAAAGCGGGGGCAAAACCCTGTGGCGTATTAATCAGCCTAGACCGCCAAGAACCAGGCACAGGCGAATGCAGTGCCACCGACGAAGTCAGAAACCAATATGGCATACCGGTATACGCCATCATCACCTTGGCCGATATCACCGAATACCTTGAAGCGCATGGCCAATCGGCGGCGCTGGCGGCGATAGAGCGATACCGTCAAGAGCATGGTAGCCAATGCAACCAACCTACGGCAAGCAAACAGTGAAACCTCAGTCCCCGGCAACAACACAAGGCAGGCAATCCGAACACCCAGCCGCAGCCATCTGCCTGGCGGCGTTGGCGCTTGCCCTAGCGGTTTTCTCCCCTGGCGCACAGGCGACCTACCGCTGGATGGACGAAAAAGGCGAGTGGCACTACACCGATCAGTTGCCGCCTGAGCAGGCCAAGCGCCCCCACGCCAAAATCAACGATGCAGCCAAAGTCGTGGATGTAAACGAAGGCCAAAAGACGCCTGAGCAAGTGGCAGAGGCCAAGCGCCTGACGCAGTTGCGGCTAGACCAGCAGCGCATTCTGCGCGAGCAAAGAGACAGCGACACGTCCCTGATGCGGACATACCGCAGCGAAGAAGAAATGCAAATGGCCTTGCAGAACAAACTCAACACCATGGAATCTGCCAAGAAAATAGCCGAATCCAACCGGCTGCATCAAGTGGAGGTCTTGCAGTCATTAGTCAAGCGGGCGGCGGACACTGAAAACGCCGGACAAAAAGTCCCGCAAAACCTGCGTGACAGCATTGAATCCACCCGCCGCCAAATCGCCTTGCACCTTGAAAAAATCCGCACATTAGACGGCGTCAAGGCGGAAATAGTCGCCACTTTCAAAAAGGATTTGGAGCGATTCAAAAATCTGGAGGCATTGCGCCTCAACCCTGAATTTGGATCGTTGGAATGGCAGGCGCAATCCCCTGAGCATGATGTGAACATTGCCAGCGCGGTGAGTTGCGCCCCAAAAGTTTGCGATTTAGCGTGGACTTTCGCCAAAGACTACATCAAATCCAAAACCAACCGCCCGTTGGTGACTGAAACCCCGACCATCCTGCAAACCGCCGGCCCCCGCGAGGAAAAGGACATGTCATTGTTAGTTGTCCGCATCACCGGCAAAACCCAAGACACCCTGTTCTTGGACACCTCGTGCCACATTTCCAGCATTGGCGAAGAATTGTGCGCCGGTGATGTTGCCAACGATATCCGTGGCGGGTTTAAGCCTTACATTGAAGAGCACATAAAGGCGGGTGTGCGCTGAATCCAAATCCCATTCCCTGGCCTGCAACGCCCTGCCGTCCAATCCGGCACCCTAGCGCCGCAACAGCAACGTGCCGATGCCCCGGTCAGTCAACAGTTCCAGCAGCACGGCGTGGTCAATGCGGCCGTCGATGATGTGGACGCTGTTGACGCCGCCTTTCAACGCATCGGTGGCGCAGCGGGTCTTCGGGATCATGCCGCCGGAGAGGGTGCCGTCCTCAATCAGCGCATCAACCTGCGCCAGCGACAGGCCGGTCAGCAACTGGCCTTCCTTGTCCAAAATGCCCGCCGTGTTGGTCAGCAGGATCAGCTTTTCCGCCTTCAGCACCTCCGCCATCTTGCCCGCCACCAGGTCGGCGTTGATGTTGTAGGAGCTGCCGTCGCGGCCCACGCCGATGGGCGCGATGACCGGGATGAAATTGCCGCGGTGCAGCATGTCCACCACTGCCGGGTCGATGCTTTCCACTACGCCGACATGCCCTAAGTCGATGATTTCCGGCTCGTCGGTCTCCGCCGAACGCTGAGTCACGGATATCTTCTCGGCGCGGACCAGGTCGCCGTCCTTGCCGGTAAGGCCGACGGCGGACCCGCCGTGCTGGTTGATCAGGTTGACGATTTCCTTGTTGACCAGGCCGCCCAGCACCATTTCCACGACGTCCATGGTCTCGGCGTCGGTCACGCGCATGCCCTGGACGAAATG
>JBJSYU010000568.1:0-4501 GCA_046089945.1 Candidatus Methylumidiphilus sp. | reverse complement strand
TTGGACATTCCAAACCCGTCCAAAGCAAGCTTTGGACTCTAAGACAAAGCCGCCAGATAAGCCCATGATTTCCATCCAGACCTTATTTATTGCGACACGCCCACAGTATTTGCTGTTGTCGATAGTGCTGGTTTTCTTAGGCGCGGGGGTGGCTCGGATGTACGGCCCTTTGCCTGGGCCGGAATTTGTGCTTTGCTTAGCCGGGTTGGTGTTGTTGCACATCAGCACCAATGTGCTGAACGATTATTTTGACTACACGTCGGGGATTGATTTGGAAACCCAGCGCACACCGTTTAATGGCGGCAGTGGGGTGCTGAACCAGGGCTTGTTGGTGCCTAGACAAACGCTGGCGTTTGGGCTGTCCGCATTTGCGCTGGCGGTGCCGATAGGCGGGTATCTAGTTGCTGAAATTGGCTGGCCGTTATTGCCGCTATTTGTGCTGGGGGCGGTGTTTGTGTTGTTCGGCACCAGCCACATGACCCGCTTAGGCTTTGGTTTAGGCGAGTTGTCAGCCGGGCTGGGGTTGGGCGCTCTGCCAGTGTTTGGCACGGCCTGGATACTCCATGGCAGCCCCGATCCGGCGTTTATGCCGGCCGCTGTGCCGTCCGCGCTGTGGGTTTTCAATCTGCTGTTTTTGAATGAGTTCCCCGATGAGTGCGCCGACCGGCGCGGCGGGCGCAAAACCTTGGCGACGCAATTGGGCTTCCCGGCAGGCTGGCGGTTGTATGTGGCGGTAAGTGCGCTGGCTTATCTGTGGGTGGGTGCGGCGGTGTGGCTGGGGTTTATGCCCAAACCTTGCCTATTGGTTTTTTTGACTTTGCCGCTGGCGGTCAAGGCGGCGGCGCGGTCGCGGGCGGCGGATTTCGGCGGTGAATTCACCCAGGCGCAAGCCGCCAATGTCGGGCTGGCGCTGTTAGGGCATGCGCTGTTGGCCTTGGGTTATTGGGTTTCGGCTTGAGCGCTGGCGGGCGGCGCCAAGGGACGCGCCCGGTGGAAGTATTGCTTTAGCGCCGGCACCGAAACCAGTTCCTTTTCCGGGTAGCGCAAGGCGGTCAGCTTGCCGCCGAACACGCAGCCGGTGTCGATGCACAGCGTGTTGTTCAGCCATTCTGCTTCTTGCACCGGGGTGTGGCCGTAGACAACCATGGCTTGTCCCCGGTAATCAGCCGCCCAAGGGTAGCGGATGGGCAGGCCGAATTCGTCGGTGGCCCCGGTGGTCTCGCCGTACAGGCAGAAGTTCAGCACTTTGCCAGAGTGGCGGCCGTGCATTTCCTCTTTCAGCCCGGCATGCGCCGCCACCAGCCGGCCTTGGTCGAAGACATAATGGCCGGGGCGGTGGCTGAGGAAGTCCACCACTTCGGCGCGGAACTCGGCGCTGGCGCCATCCAGTTGTTGCAGGGATTCGGCCAAGCCATGGCTGATGGTGACTTTCTGCCCTTGCAGCGCCTTGACCAGCTTGGCGTCGTGGTTGCCGGCCACGCAGAAGGCGTCGCCGGCGCGCACTGCGTCCATCGCCAGCCGCAACACGGCCGGCGTGTTCGGGCCGCGATCCACCAAATCGCCCAAAAACACCAACTTGCGGCCGTCCGGGTGGTAGACCTCGAAGCCCTCGCCCTGCGGGCTGATGCGGTAGCCCAAGGCCAGCAGCAGGGCGGTGAGTTCGTCGAAGCAGCCATGCACATCGCCAATCAGGTCAAATGGGCCGGTTTCGATTTTTTCGTTGCAGGGGGCCGGCTGGCGGATGATCTCCAGCCTGTGCAAGTCCGCCGGCTCGCGGATGATATGGACGTGGCGGATGCCCTCTTTTTCCAAGCCCGGCAAGAAGGCATGCAACTGGCCGCGCTGGCTGCGGATGATGTCGCCGGCGAGGTCGCGGTCGAGGCGGGCGGCGTTGCGCTCCAGGCACAGCCACAAGGGCAGGTCGAGGACGATGGCGGCGGTCGGGCAATAATGTTGGCGGGCCAGCGCGATCAACGGTTTGCGCGCCGCCGGCTGCACATTGGTGGCGTCCACCACGGTCAGCCGCCCCGCACGCAGCCGTTTGGCGACGATCAGGTTGAGTATCTCGAACGCGGCCGGCGTGACCGACTGATCATTTTCATCGTCGCAGACCAGCGCCCGGCAGTGGTCGGAGGACACCACTTCGGTGGGCAGGAAGTGGCGGCGGGCAAACGTGGACTTGCCGGCGCCGGAGGGGCCAAGCAAGAGTACCAGCGCGAGTTCAGGAAGCTTGATGTGCATAGCGGGTATAATGCGCAGTATTGCGGCCAAAGACAAGCCGTCGATAACCCTCGAAATAACCCGGAAAAACCCATGTCCCCACGCTTGCCCGATATCCTTGGCCAGATTCGCGCCCTCGTCGCGCTGCCTTCGGTGAGCAGCGCCCACCCCGGCTTCGACCAAGGCAATCTGGCGGTCATTCATTTGTTGGCCGACTGGCTGGACAGTTTGGGGTTCAGCGTGGCGGTCACGGAAATCAGCCCCGGCAAGGCGAATTTGCTCGCCAGCCTAGGCGGTGGTGGTGCGGCGGGCGAGGGGCTGGTGCTGTCCGGCCACACCGACACCGTGCCGTTTGACGAGGGCCGATGGTCGTGCAACCCGTTCGGCGGCGCCGAGCGCGACGGGCGCTTGTACGGCTTGGGAAGCTGCGACATGAAGGCGTTTTTCGCCATCGCCATCGAGGCGGCGCGGGGCTTCGACGCTAAGTCGCTACGCAAGCCGCTGACTTTGCTGGCCACCGCCGACGAGGAAAGTTCGATGTCGGGCGCCCGGCATTTGTTGGCGCAGGGCTTGCGGCCCGGCCGCTATGCCGTCATCGGCGAACCCACCGGCCTAAAGCCGATCCGCATGCACAAAGGCGTGATGATGGAGAGCATCCGCATCCACGGCCGTTCCGGCCATTCCAGCGACCCGGCCCTAGGCGCCAACGCCATCGAAGGCATGCACCGGGTCATCGCGGAATTGCTGGCGTGGCGGACGGAATTGCAGGCCAAACACCACAACCCGATGTTCAAAGTCGCCGGGCCGACCTTGAACCTGGGGTCTATCCACGGCGGCGACAACCCCAACCGCATTTGCGGGCTGTGCGAGACACAGATCGACATCCGCCCGCTGCCCGGCATGGATCTGGACGAATTGCGGCAGGCGATGGCCGAACGGCTGGCCGGGGCGCTGGCGGATTTTCCCGGCCTGCGGCTGGAGGCG
The DNA here is from genome assembly GCA_046089945.1 of Candidatus Methylumidiphilus sp. GTDB lineage: Bacteria > Pseudomonadota > Gammaproteobacteria > Methylococcales > Methylococcaceae > Methylumidiphilus. The sequence continues at coordinate 1,297 of JBJSYU010000568.1, read as the reverse complement.
GCGCCGATGTTTGGCGGCCTGCCGGCGTTTGAGACGGCGGCGGACGCGCCGCTGGTGCGCGCCTGCGAGGCGCTCAGCGGCGCATCCGCCGAGGCGGTGGCCTTCGGCACCGAAGCGCCGTTTTTGTCGCAACTGGGCATGGAGACGGTGGTGTTCGGCGCCGGCAGCATCGCCCAGGCCCATCAGCCCGACGAATACCTGGAACTGGCGCAGATTCCGCCGATGGTCGCCGCGCTGCGCGGTTTGATTGGGCGGTTTTGTGTGGAAGGATAGCCACCTGCGGCCATGGCCTGGATATTGGCTTTCTGATTGTTAAGCCATTCATGGTTCGACAAACTCACCACGAACGGCTTAACTCAACGGCATTGGGTACATACCCCGTCGCCTCCAACTACATAGCCCGGCCCGCTTCGAGCATTATCCAAACCACGGTTATGCCTAAATAAGGATTAGCTTGGGTTTGCTGGAGCAGGCCAGGCGGGCACATTTTCAGGCAGAGGGTCGAATACCCCGACATCAAAACCTTCTTTCTTAAGTTTTTCTAGCTGTTCACATGGATATTTACCATACCACTCTTGCCCGGCGAAGTAGTGACGCTCTATGTATTTTTCCCCCATGGCAGCCAGAAGCATATATTCAAACCTTGTTAATTGTCCTTGGCGATTTCCAACTAGCAAACGACTTAGTTTGTCGTCGTCATACGGTCGAATACAATCATCCACTTGCTGGAAGTTCTTGAATCCCAGTTTCTTCAGTAACCTTGCAGTCCAATCATAGGAAAAGTCAGACATTCGATTATCCAGTCCTAGCTTTTTGTTCAAGTATGTTTTGAGAGCACTTGGTGTTATTTCTACTTCTTCAAGCCTTCCTGAATTTACTAAAGACTCAGCTTTTTCCGTCAAGGCTCGATCATCGTCTTGGATTGCTTGGAACTCTCGATCTGCAATTTCAAGCAACCCTGCAAGAGCCATGAATCTTCGTCTAATATCAGTAGGGATTGTGGTAGGCGACTTATATTGAATGCCATGCTCAATTTCGGCCCATGCATGCTGAAGAATTGTTCTAACCTGAACCTCAGTAATTGAATCTGCAAATCGCTGATATTCTGATAATGATGCACGGGCTGCGTTAAACTTTACAAGATAATGAACACTTTGATAGCCAAACTTTTCCTTTTCATGTAAATCCTCACTTTTATCAGAACGCTCAATAATTTCGAACTCTTCCCTAAGCATTGCGTCAATTTGCTCGATGGTACGAGGAAAGAACGTAATGATACGAATAGCTGACAGGGAGG
>JBJSYU010000567.1:0-7952 GCA_046089945.1 Candidatus Methylumidiphilus sp. | reverse complement strand
CCCGCCGACAATGCCGCTGATAACCCCGGCAAACAACGGTGCGCCGGAGGCTAAGGCGATGCCTAGGCACAAGGGCAAAGCCACCAGAAACACCACCAGCCCGGCAGGAATGTCATTGCCCAAATGCTGAAAATAATAATGGACATGCTTATGAATCATGCGGAAAAACCTTTTATGCGTGGACTAGCGAAACCCCCGAGCCTGACTATCAAGCGCCGGAGGCATCGACAAATTGGTAAATCGAGTGGATCGGCGTGCCGGGTTCAAGTTTGACCAGCGGCTTAATGACACCATCCTCCAAACCATACACCCAGCCATGCAATGTCGGTCGCTGCTCGCGCTTCCAGGCGTTTTGGATAATTGCCGTGTGCGCCATGCGGTGGACTTGCTCGATGATGTTGAGTTCCGACAGCCGGTTGGCGCGCGCGTCCTGCGTGTCCAGCGCCTCGATTTCAGTCTGGTGCAGCCGGTAAATGTCCTTGATGTGCATCAGCCAGCGGTTCACCAGGATCAAGTCGGAACGCTGCCGCGCCAACGCCGCCTTGATGCCGCCGCAGTTGTAATGCCCGCAGACGATCACATGCTTGACCTTCAACACATCCACGGCGTACTGCAACACGCTCTGGCTGTTGAAGTCGGTCGCCAGCATTTGGTTGGCGATGTTGCGGTGGACAAAAATCTCGCCCGGCTGCGCGTTGACGATGATCTCCGCCGGCACCCGGCTGTCGGCGCAGCCGATCCACAGGAATTCCGGCGTCTGGTCTTTCGCCAGTTGCGCAAAAAAGCCCGGCTCGTCCCGGATCTTCTCATCCGCCCATGCCTTGTTCTCAATCAGCAGTTTTTCAAAGGGTTTCATTAAGCTGGCTCCTCAAAAGGGGGAAAGTGCATCTGCCGTGTGACGGGCGACCGGCGGGATTAGGATAGCCCAAAGCCCCAACTGGCGCGGCGCCGAATCGGCAATTCTCCATGAACCTTGGAAACAATTCACACAGCGCCGTTGGACGCCAAAGCGCCGACTTTGCCGCCCCGGCGGGTTACAATCGCGCCCTCACTATTCAGCCCGCCCCAAAGGACGCCAGCCCATGAGCCACATCCAAGCCTACCGCCGCGAACTCGACGACCAGCGCCGCATTGCCGGCCAGGACAACGAAGGCGCGCTGTCGCAAGCCTTCGCCGGGCTGCTGAAAGCCAGCGCGGCGGAACACAAGCTCATCTTCACCCAGCAATACGCCTGCAAAGCCCGCGACGGCGCGGGCCAAGTCCGGCCCGACGGCGCGTTGGTGGACCGGCTGCGGCTGCTGCACGGGCTGTGGGAGGCGAAGGACGGCAAAGACGACCTCGACAAGGAAATCGCCGCCAAGCTGGCGAAAGGCTACCCCGCCGACAACATCATTTTCGAGGACACCCGCACCGCCGTCCTCTACCAGCACGGCGACGAAATCCTGCGCGTGGCGCTGGCCGACGACGCCGCGCTGCAAGGCCTGCTCGACAAATTCTTCGGCTTTCTGCCGCGTGAAGTCGAAGACTTCCGCCTCGCCAAGGCCAAATTCCTGCACGAACTGCCGCAGGTCGCGCAGGCGCTTGCCGCCATGCTGGAACAAGCCTACGCCGGCAACCCCGCGTTCAAGGCCAGGGCGGCGGAATTCCTCGAACTGTGCCGGCGGGCCATCGGCGAGCGCGTCGCCGCCCGCCATGTCGATGAAATGCTGATCCAGCACGTCCTCACCGACCAGATTTTCCAAGCCGTCTTCCCCGCCGCCGCCTTCCACCGCGCCAACCACTTGGCGCAGGCGGTGTCGGCGCTGGAACTGTCGTTTTTGCGCGGCGAGGCGCGCGCCAAGCTGCTGTCGCGGCTGGAACCCTACTTCGCCGCCATCCGCCGCACCGCCGCCAACGCCGTCACCCACGAAGACAAGCAAGAGTTTCTGAAAGAGGTCTACGAAGACTTTTACACCGCGTACAACCCGAAAGACGCCGACAAGCTCGGCGTGGTCTACACCCCCGGCGAAGCCGTGCGCTTCATTATTGAAGGCTGCGACTGGCTGGCGCAGCAGCATTTCGGGCGCAGGCTGGCCGACCCCGGCGTAAGAAACATTGCCTACTTTTCAGCCCGTTTTAATTCAAGGTCATTCAATGGCTTATGATTTTGCTTGCAGCCTCAGCCAGCAGTGCGATAATTTCCAACCATGAACACGCCTACCCATCACGATTTCCGTATTGATGCCTGGAAGCCCGATACGCTTCCTATGGCTAGGCTTGCCGATTATTTGACGGAACTGGCGGTTATTTATGGAAATGAAGAACATGTTCACTTTATTCGAGTCCGCAAGGGCAGCGTCATTGCAGAAACTATCGTCGATTACGAAGCCTCACCAAAGGTTGCCGCCCGACTGCGTTTGATTGGACACTCCAATGCCCCACCAGAGGCAAATAAGGCGTATCAAAAAATCAACCAAATGCTGCGGAAAGATAATGCATCCGCCGTATTGCGGGAAAAAAAAGGCGCTGAGATCATCCGATTTCCAGGTTGTAAAACCCCACTGGCCGAGGAACTTGTCGTGCATGAGCATGGAGAACTCGACGGCATAGTGATACGTGTTGGCGGAAAGGATGACAGCGTCCCAATTTGGCTCCAAGGTGAGGATGAGCAGATTTATAAATGCTGGACAAGCCGAGATATCGCCCGCGAATTAGCTGGCTACTTGTTCGATCAATCCGTGCGCGTAGCAGGCCAAGCTAAATGGCGGCGGACAGCGGACAGGGTTTGGGAATTGGAAAGCTTTAAAATTCAGTCATGGCAGATATTAGATGAGACCCCACTGGCGGATTTATTAAACAGTCTTCGCGCCATTGAAGGCAGCGGATGGAACAACATGGATGACCCACAAGAGGAACTGCGAAAATTGCGAGGAGCATGATGGCGGTCGTATTCGATGCCAGTGTTTTGATTGACCTGTTTAATCCACGCTTGAAAGGCGACCGCAAAGCCAAACTCGAATATCTTGTGGAGACCCTGCACAAAAATCGAAGCAAGATACTCATTCCCACCCCTGCCTTGACCGAGTTTATGATTAAAGCGGACAAGGCTCGTGACGACTATCTACGAGGCCTATATGCCAAGGCGGCATTTAAATTAGAACCGTTCGGTGAACGTGCCGCTATGGAATGCGCTTTATTACTGGCGGATGCTTTGCCCGCAAGAGAACGACGCCAAGTGAGCAAAGTAAAATTCAAATTCGATTGGCAAATTGTCGCAATCGCGTCCTCTTGTAATGCAAAGGCCATTTACTCTGAGGATGATGACATTGCCCGTTATGCCGAAAGAGTGAAGATTCCGGTATACAAAGCCGATAACTTGCCACTACCTCCTTCCGTTCGTCAAGAACAACTACCTTTTGAAAGCCCTTAGCTAGGCGCGACATACAGTATTTGCTATTTACCCCTCCAGCCGAGCCATCAATGCCGAATTTCCGCGCATTCCGTTTTATGCCGACTTCCGGCAATGGGCGGATTGGGGCAAACGGCTGGTGGAACTGCACACTGGCTACGCCGAACTGCCCGGAACCCCGTTGCAACGCATCGACACCGCCCCGAAAAAACCGCCCGCACAAACCCCTTTGGCCGGCATGGACAGCCAAAGCGGCACACAAGAACCGCTGCCGCTGTACGGGCAAACACCCAAATGCAAACTCAAGGCGCACAAAACGGCGGGCGCCATCGAAATCGACGCGGTGACGCGCTTAGAAGGCATCCCGCCGCAGGCTTTCGATTATGTGTTGGGCAACCGCAGCGCGTTGGAATGGGTATTGGAGGAGTATCGGGAAAAAACCCCGAAAGACCCGACCATCCGCGAGAAATTCAACACCTACCGCTTCGCCGACCACAAAGAAGCCGTCATCCGCCTGCTGGCCCAAGTCTGCCAAGTGAGCCTTGAAACCGTCGCCATCACCCAAGCCATGCACGACAGCGGCGAAGCCTAACGCCTATTTGCGCGGGTTCCCATATATGGACTCCTCTGTTTTTCAAGCCTTATTTCGGTGACGGTTTCGGTCAAGGGAGGTGGGGTTTATTGGTTTGCGAAATACTCCTGAGGCTATTCCAAGCCACGAGTGGCGCGGCCTGCGGACGCCGGTCAGGAATGCCATAAACCAATTAAACCAACCTCCACTTGAGACCGCCTCAATAGGGTTTTGGCGGCGGCAATATACTGGCAGACTGGCGATACCAAAACCGCCGGATTTCCACTGCCCAGCGCTCGATTTGTGCGGTATCGGGGGTTTCTGGCAGGGTGGATGCGGCGTAGGCTTGGTCTATGGCGCGAAGTTCGGCTTGGGCTTTGTCCATGAGTTCTTCGTAGCCGAAATGGCCGGCTTTGATGGCCAGCAGGGCGTCGCGGTCGGGGCGGCGGATTTGCGGGCGGCCGTTGCGGGCGATGTCCAAGGCCATGCGCAGCAGCCTGAACGTATGCATTAGGTTTTTCGCGTCATAGCCGCCGCCGTGGCGCAGAGTGCTGTCGTAGCGTTCGGCGTTGCGGGCCTGTTCCCATTGCCGGTATTCGTGGTATTCGCGCAGGGCGCGGGCGAAGCCGTCTTGGTTGAACACCAGCCACGCCCTAGGTTTTGCGCCTTTCGGCACCGAGGACAGGCAGACATCTTGCGAGGGCGGGGCGTCGGGTTTGCGGTCGGAGCGGAACAGGCCGGCGAAGCGGGCGCCGGGGCAGTCGTCGGCGTAAAACAGCGCGTAGCCGTCGCGCACATGCGGCAGTGCAGTCAGCCCGCAGCGTTCGGCGGACAGAGCGTTTTGGGCCAGCCAAGTTTCTGCCGCCACGGTGCCGGCGCCTTCGACGATATGGCAGAAATCGATGGCTTTAGGCGGGGTTTCGCCGACGGGGTTGAATATCTTTTTGTTCAGCCCTTTGGCGCGTTTGACTTGGCCCATGGCATAGCCGGCAAAGCTGTCGCGGCATTGTTTGGAGAGGATTTTGTCGGGGGTGATTCGATCCAGCAACGGATGTTTATGCAGGATCGTGGCGGGCGGCGCGAATAGCAGTTCGATGGCGGATGGGTTGCTTTTCGCCAGCAATTGGCAATACTTGTTCAATTCATAATACACCGTGTCGTTGTTGTCGCCGCAAACTTGTTCAAGGGTGCTAAAGCCATAATAAATATCCTCCGGCAAAATGAACACGCCACGGATGTCGGTGTCGGATTGCGGCGTGTCTAGGCCATAAGCGCGGCTGCCGCTGATGGCTTCCAGCACAATCAGGTTTCGTGCCTTCAGCGCGGCGATATCCAAAACGGCCATGCCTATACACCCAATAATTGGCGCAGCAGATTATCCAACGCCTGCATATCGCCATTAGCCGCAGGCAAGTTTGGGGCGGCGTCGCGCAGGCGGCTCACTTCGGTTTCGATAAAACTGTCCAATACCGGCAGGCGCGGTATCGGGATGCGTTCGTCGGTGTGCTGTTTGCGTTGCAGCAGTTCGCTAATCGCGTCGAGTATGTCGGCGCGGTCGTCGAGTAGGACTAGCAGCGGTTTGAATTCCATCGGCGGGATGGTCCGCCAGCGTTCAATCCACGCCGCCGCCAATAATGGCCTGAGCATGTAGAAGTATTTTTTGATTTTGACATCCGCGCCGGTCAATTCGCGGGCCATGGTGTTGCGGCTTAGGCTTAAGTAATGGTGGCAGGCGGCGATTGGGGAATCAAACGGGTCTAGGGTTTGGCGCAGGGTATGGGTGTCAAACGGCTGGTAAACCACCGGCGATTGCAGCCATTCCCAGATCACCGGATTGGATTTGCGGGCCAGCCGAAAAGCTTTGCGCAAATCCCAGCCGCCTAAATCCAGCAGGCCGGCGGGGGTATCTTCCAACGGCGTTTCGATGACATCGCGGCTTTCCTCCACACAGACATACCACGCGGCGGGATGGGCGTAGAGGAAGCGGATGTCGTAATCGCTGTCCGGCGACGGGAAACCCCAGGCGCGGCTGCCGGATTCGCAGGCGTACAGCACACGCACCGCATGCGCTTCGGCCTGCGCCGCCAACCGCTCGGCGATTAGGCGGCGCAGTGGGTCGGAGGCCACGCTTAGCGCTGGTAGCGGTGCGGCACAAACGGCAGCGCGACGATTTCCGCCGCGATGGGGTTGCCGCGCACGATCAATTCCAGCGCCGTGCCGATGGCCGAATGCGGGTTCGCCACATAGCCCATCGCCACCGGCCCGGACAGGCTGGGGCCGAAGCCGCCGCTGCTGACTTCGCCGATGGCCCGACCGGCGCAGTGGATTTGCGTGGCTTCGCGGGCGATGGCCTTGCCGAACGGGCGGATGCCGACGCGCCGCCGCGCCGGGCCGACGTCCAGTTCATGGCGGATGATGGAATAGCCAGGGAAGCCACCGGCCTCACGCCGCCGCTTCGGGATGACCCAGGCCAAACCCGCTTCGACCGGCGTCGTCGCCTCGTCCAAGTCGTGGCCGTACAAGGGCAGGCCGGCTTCCAGGCGCAGCGAGTCGCGCGCCCCCAAGCCCGCCATCATCACCTCCGGCTGCGCCAGCAGGGATTCGGTGAAGCCTTCGGCGAGCGCGGCGGGCAGCGAAATCTCGAAGCCGTCTTCGCCGGTGTAGCCCGTGCGGCTGATGAACGCCTCGCCAACGCCGGCCACCTCAAACACCGCGCATTGCATGAACTTTAACTGTTCTGGCGCGGCGCAGTAGCGCGTCAGCACCGCCGCCGCCTGCGGCCCTTGCAACGCCAGCAGGGCGCGGTCTTCGAGTAGTTCGACGCGGGCCTTGCCGTCCAGCCGGGCGGTCAAATGTTCGACATCGCGGGCTTTGCCGCCGGCGTTGACGACCAGCCACAGTTGCCGGCGGGCCGTGTCGGTGGCTGGGCGGGCGACCAGCAAATCGTCGATGATGCCGCCACGCTCGTTCAACAGCAGGGTGTAGCGCACCGCCCCCGGCGCTAGGCCGAGAATGTCGGACGGCACCAGCGTCTCAAAATGGGTGTAGAGGTCTTCGTCGCCGTCGATCAGCACCGTGCCCATGTGCGACACGTCGAACAGCCCGGCGGCGGCGCGGGTGTGCAAATGTTCGTTCAGGATGCCCGGCGCGTAGCGCACCGGCATTTCGTAGCCGGCGAAGGGCGTCATTGCCGCGCCTAGCGACTGGTGCAGGCCAAACAGCGGGGTGTGTTTCCAAGAGGTTGCGTTCATAGTGTGCGAAGTGTGTTAGCAGTTAAATTAAATTATTTTTTGCCTCTTACCCTAACCCTCTCCCCACGGGGCGAGGGGACTTGTCCAGAGTCTCCTTAGGGTTTGCCCTTACTTTGCGCGGGCTTGATAATAATGGGCGAGTCATGAAGAATGGCCCGGCTTGGCATCCGCCATATCCGGCCCGCTTCACCATTATTGAGGAGTTTAAGTCCATGATTCAAGTCGGCGAAATTTTCCCCATCGAAAAATTGACCACGCCGCAAGGCCCGGTCGCCTTGGACGGCAGCGCCTACACGGTGCTGTATTTTTACCCGAAAGACGACACCCCCGGCTGCACCATCGAGGCCAATGAGTTCAACCTGCTTAAGCCAACGTATGATGCCCGCCACATCCGCATCTTAGGCGTCAGCGTCGATGACGCCGACTCGCATGCCGCGTTTTGCGAGAAGTTCAGTCTGGCCTTTGAACTGGCCACCGACCCGGACGCCGCGCTAGGCACGGAACTTGGCATTTTGCGCGCATCCGGGCCGCGCCATCTGCGCATCACCTGGGTGCTGGACGCAAGCGGCAAAGTCGTGTTGCTGTATCCGGCCGAAGTCACGCCTGCGGGCCATGCCCAGCAGATTTTGGACGACATCGCCAAGCTTTAAAGTCTTAACTGTCGGCGGCGCGCGAAGGTTCGCTCCGTGCGCCGCCGGTTCGTTGCGCAGGCGCGGGGCCGGCGCTCCCGGCCAGCCGCCAG
>JBJSYU010000566.1:0-3833 GCA_046089945.1 Candidatus Methylumidiphilus sp. | reverse complement strand
TTTATCGTTTGCCCACGCGGACTTATCAACATAATTGGTGGGCAACAACGTTGCGCACGCTACGTTTATTCCCCGCCAAAATCCCCCGGAAAATGATTCAGCGCACTTAACACCGGGTAAGGCGTCATGCCACCTAACGCGCAGAGCGAGCTGTTTAGCATAGTGTCGCTTAGATCGCGCAGCAGCGTAATGTGCTTTGCCCGATCTTCGTTGTTGATGATTTTGTCCATGACCTCCACGCCGCGTGTGGAGCCGATGCGGCAGGGTGTGCATTTGCCGCAGGATTCAATCGCGCAGAATTCCATGGCGTAGCGGGCCATTTTTGCCATATCGACGGTATCGTCGAATACCACAATGCCGCCGTGGCCCAATACCGCCCAGTTGGCAGCGAAGGCTTCATAATCCAAGGGCGTGTCAAACTGCGATTCCGGCACGAACGCGCCCAACGGCCCGCCGACTTGCACGGCTTTGATCGGTCGGCCTGTGGCTGAACCGCCACCGTAGTCGTAGAGAATCTCGCGCAGGGTCACGCCGAAGGCTTTTTCAATCAGGCCGGGGTATTTGACATTGCCGGCCAATTGAATGGGCAGGGTGCCGCGTGAACGGCCCATGCCGAAATCGCGGTAATATTCGCCGCCTTTGTCCAAGATGATTGGCACGGAAGCCAGGGAAATGACGTTGTTAATGACGGTGGGTTGGCCGAATAAGCCTTTAATCGCGGGCAGCGGCGGTTTGAAGCGCACTAAGCCGCGTTTGCCTTCTAGGCTTTCCAACAGCGAGGTTTCTTCGCCGCAGACATAGGCACCTGCACCTAAGCGCACTTCGAGATTGAACGCTTTGCCAGAACCTAAAATATCCGCGCCCAGATAACCGGCTTGTTCGGCGGCGGCTATCGCGGCATTGAGGTTTTTGTGGGCATGCGGATATTCGACGCGCAGGTAGATATAGCCTTTGGTCGCGCCGACGGCCAGCCCGGCGATGGTCATGCCTTCGACTAGCACAAACGGGTCGTCTTCCATAATCATCCGGTCAGAAAAAGTACCGGAGTCGCCTTCGTCGGCATTGCAGACGATATATTTTTGTTCCGCCGGCGCATTCAGCACGGTGTTCCATTTGCTGCCGGTCGGGAAGGCGGCGCCGCCGCGTCCGCGCAAACCGGAATCGGTGACAGCTTTGACGATATCCGCCGGGCTGAGCTTGATGGCATTGCGCAGACCGTTATAGCCGTCGTGGGCGAGATAGTCGTCCAAGCTGACCGGATCGGTGATGCCGACGCGGGCGTTGGTCAGGCGCTCTTGGTTTTTCAGATAAGGTATCTCGTCGGTCAAGCCGTGTTTTAGCGGATGCTCGCCGCCGTTGAGGAAACCGGCGTCAAACAGGCCGACCACATCGGACGCCTGTACCGGGCCGTAGGCGATGCGGCCTTGCGCGGTGGCGACTTCGACCAGCGGCTCCAACCAGAACAGGCCACGCGAGCCGTTGCGGATGAGGCGGATGTCAGCGCCGCGCTTGGCGGCTTCGGCTGCGATGGCTTGGGCGGTTTTTTCGGCGCCCAAGGACAGGGCGCTGGAATCTCTAGGGACAAAAACGTTGATGCTCATGCCTTAAGCCCTCACTTCATTCAGGATTTCGTCAAAGCGTTGCGGCGACACGCGGCCATAGGTTTCGCCGTCGATGCTGATGGCCGGCGAGCAGGCGCAGGTGCCTAGGCAATACACCGGCTCCAGGCTGAACGCGCCGTCGGCGGTGGTTTCGTGGTAATCGATGCCCAGCGCCGCCTTGGCGTGGGCTTCCAGCGCCACGCTGCCCATGGACTGGCAGGACTCGGCGCGGCACAGGTGGACGGTGTGGCGGCCCGGCGGGGTTTCGCGGAAGTAATGGTAGAAGGTGATGACCCCATGCACCTCGGCGCGGGAGAGGTTTAAGGCGTTGGCAATCAGCGGCACGCTGTCCGCCGGGATGTAGCCTAGGGTGTCTTGGATGCCGTGGAGGATCGGCAGCAAGGCGCCCGGCTGGTCTTGCAAACCTTTGATTACCTCGGCGACCGTGTTTTTGTCCCAGTCCTGCTGACTCATCGTTGTCTCGTGTTGTGCGTTAAAACGTTTGGAACAGGATAGACCATGGGCCTGCCCTGCGTCGGTGGCGGCGGACACAGGTTTGACCGGCCCGCCTGAAATTTCGCTATGGAAATATAAAGCGCCGGTTAAATCAATAGATTTGTAACCGTTGTGGTGCAACAGGCGGGAAGATGCACTGTGTCTGTTTGCCGCAGGCTGGCAATGACCTGAATGCAAAGGTATTTTCCGGCGGGGCGGTGGCGCTTGCGGCGGTTGCGGCTGGGCCAACCCTAGGCGGTTTGCGGATTCGCCCGCACCGCGCCCGGTGCTTTGGCGCACTGCCGCCCGCGCTCAACTCAGGTTAAACTACTGTCCCTTTCCACCCACGACTTTCGGATGCCAGCCATGCGCGATGCCACGCCCGCCCCCATTTATCTCAAGGATTACACCCCGCCGGAGTATCTGGTCGGGCAGGTCGAATTGACGTTTGTCTTGGACGCCGAAGACACCCGCGTCAGTTCCAGACTGACGCTGCAAAAGAACCGCCAGGGCGCCAACGCCAACGCGCCGTTGGTGCTGGACGGCGAGGGGCTGAAGCTGGAGTCGGTGAAGCTCAACGGCCAGCCGCTGCGGCCGGGCGCTTACCAAGTCACCGAAGACAGCTTGATTGTTCCCGGCGCGCCGAAGGCCGAGGTGTTCACGCTGGAAATCGAGACCCGCATCAATCCGAAAGCCAACACTGCGCTGGAGGGGCTGTATCTGTCGAAAACCATGCTGTGTACGCAGTGCGAGGCGCAGGGTTTCCGCAAAATCACGTATTTCCCCGACCGCCCGGACGTGATGGCAACGTTCACCGTGACCTTGATCGGCGACCGTTCGCGCTATCCGGTGCTGCTGTCCAACGGCAATCTGGCCGCCGTCGGGCAGTTGCAGAAAAACCGCCATTGGGTGCGCTGGGAAGACCCGTTCCCCAAGCCCTGCTATTTGTTCGCGCTGGTGGCCGGACAGTTGAACGCCGTGGACGACATTTTCACCACCCGCTCCGGGCGCGAGGTCAAGCTGCAAATTTTCGTCGAGCCGCACGACCTCGACAAATGCGGCCACGCCATGCAGTCGCTCAAACACGCGATGGCCTGGGACGAGGACGTCTACGGGCGCGAGTACGATTTGGATTTGTACATGATCGTCGCCGTCGGCCATTTCAATATGGGCGCAATGGAAAACAAGGGGCTGAACATCTTCAACACCAAATTCGTGCTGGCCCGCCCGGACACCGCCACCGACGCCGATTATGAAAACGTCGAGGCGGTCATCGCGCACGAGTATTTCCACAACTGGACGGGCAACCGCATCACCTGCCGCGACTGGTTTCAATTGAGCCTGAAAGAAGGCTTGACGGTGTTCCGCGACCAGGAATTCAGCGCCGACCGCACCTCGCGGGCGGTGAAGCGCATCGAAGACGTGGAACTGCTGCGCACCCGCCAATTCGCCGAGGACGCAGGGCCGTTGGCGCATCCGGTGCGCCCCGAATCCTATATTGAAATCAACAATTTCTACACGCTGACCGTGTATGAGAAGGGCGCGGAAGTGGTGCGGATGATCCACACCTTGCTGGGGCCGGAACGCTTCCGGCTGGGCGCGGACACTTATTTTGCGCGGCACGACGGCCAGGCCGTCACCTGAGAGGATTTTGTCGCGGCGATGGAGGCCGGCGGCGGCGCGGATTTGACGCAGTTCCGCTGCTGGTATGCCAAAGCCGGCACGACGGAGTTGTTC
>JBJSYU010000565.1:0-6211 GCA_046089945.1 Candidatus Methylumidiphilus sp. | reverse complement strand
GCTATTACATTTTATTTAGTAGAATATTTTTTGTGCATAGGCACTTACGACATTCTTGAGTATTCTGGCATAAAAATCATCGGACATCCAGGTGTAGAACACTACCCTAGGACGTAACGATGGCTTCGTGGGGATGCTGCGATTTTTCTAAGCCGGTGTGGGCAGGAAATTTGATCGTAAGCGATTGCAAGACGTTTGGGGATCTTTAGCGGCTGATGCGCTTTGAAAGTAAAAGATGGGATAAAAGATCTCTTGTTTGCTTACTATTAGCCCAGCCCCTTTTTGCCCGAAGCCCAGCTTTTATTTCCCAAACAACAGTTTACGGGCCAATTGATCTGTGGACAAAGGGCTAGCCGGATGGGTGGTTTCTGTGGACAAAATTGTGCGCGGATTCCATCCCCAGCCGCTATTTCGTTTGTCCACAGCCCTAAGGCACCGCTTATCCACAAGCCGGCCTAGCCCGCCGACGCCCCCAGCCATGCCCATCCTTAGGGCTTGGCGCGGTCGGGAACGGCCTTGATCCACCGGCGCAAATTCCGCAAGTCGGCGGGCGTGTGGCGGCGCTCATAGCGGATGCGCAGATACAGCCGGGTGATGCGCGCCGTCGCCTCCGCCAAATCCGGCGCCGCGTCGGCGACGCGCTCGGCGAAGCTTTGCGCGCCTTCGCCGGTCATCGGAACCAAGCCGCGTTTGGCGAGCTTACGCACAAAATGGCCGTAAGCCCGTTTGGCCGGGTCAGCCTCGGCCTGCCGCCTAGGCAGCACCAGCAAGGCGACGACGACGGCCAGCCCCGCCAAGCCCACGCCCAGCCCAGCCAGCACCAGACGCCAATCCACCAAACCCAGCCATTGCAGCAAATGCCCCTGGTTTTCCAGTCCGTAGGCCAGCACCCAACTGTCCCAGGCATGCTCGACACTGTCGGCGAACAGCCGCGCATGGTGCCAAGCCCTCCCTAAGTTGAAGCCCTGCCCCAAGGCCATCTGTTCGCCCAGATTGAAGCGGATTTCGCCGGCGGCGACTTGCGTGTCCACGTCCAGGCCGCGCTCGATACGCTCCGGGGCCACCGCCGCCGTCGGATCGACCCGCGTCCAGCCGGACGCCTCCAGCCAGACCTCCGCCCAGGCGTGGGCGTCGGCCTGCTTCACCTCCAAAAAGCGCCCGACCGGGTTCCATTGCCCGCCCTGATAGCCAGTGACGACGCGCGCCGGGACGCCGCCTAGGCGCATCAGCACGACAAAGGCGGTGGCATAGTGTTCGCAAAAGCCCCGGCGGGTTTCCAGCACAAAGCTTGCGGTCGGGTCGCCTGTCGTAGGCGGCGGGTCTAGCGTGTAATAAAACGGTTCTTCGCGGAAATAGCGCAGCGCCCGCTCCACCAGCGCTTTGGGGCCGGCCGCTTCCTGCTGCCAAGACGCCACCAACTGCCGCAGCGGCGCCGGGGCCGTGCCGGGCAGTTGCAGCGCCCGTTGGCTTTCGTTGCGGCCCAACGGCCCCGTCGTGTAATTCGCGCCTGAAACCAGCCGGTATTGCTTGCGCTCGCGCACCTCGTCCTTTGCCAACAATTGGTAATCGGTGGTCTCCTCGAACTCGTCGGGGAACGCCTTAGGCAAGTCCAGCGCGAAAATCCAGCGCTTGTTGTGCGGCTCCAGCGTCACCATGTAAGCGTAATCGGCGGCCTCGGCAAAACGCGGCGTGTTGTTCGGCGCGATCAGCATCGGTTGTGGCAAGCGCCAGCTTCCGCCGCTGGTCGCCCAAAACACCGGCCCGCGCCAATAACGCAACCTAGGCGGCGGCGGCTCGCCCTCGAAATCGACGCGGAAGGCGGTTTCCTGCGACAGCGCCAGCCGGCTGATGGCGCCCGGCGTGATCGTGTCGCTGAGGCCGCTGCGCGCGGTTTCGCGGTCGTCCGGCAATTGCCACAACGGCCCTTGGACACGCGGAAAAAACACAAACAGCAGCACCATCGCCGGGAACGCCTGCGCCACCAGCAGCGCCGCCAGTCGCAACTGCGCCCGCAGCGGGAACGCCCCGTCGCTGTTCAGCGCGACCATCGCCGCCACCAGCAGCACCACGACCGCCAAGGTGTAAGCCGCCATCGGAATGCTCTGCGAAAACAGGTATTGCGTCAGCGCCACAAAAAACGCCAGGAAAATCACCAGATAAGCGTCGCGCAGGGTTTTCAGCTCCATCAGCTTCAGCCCCAGGCCAACGATGAACAGGCTGGAGCCGGCCTCCTGCCCCCACACGCGGCGGTAATGCCCCAGCACCACGCCTAAGCCGGCCAAGGTCAGCGCAAACAGCAGCGCTTTCCCCGGCAGTCTCACCTTGAAATACAGCCCGGTCATCCGCCAGCCGGCCAGCAGGCCAAAATACGCCATCACGCTAGGCGCCAGATTTTGCGCATGCGGCACCGCCACCAGCAGCACCGCGCAAAGCAGCAACCCGATTTTTTGCCGGTCGCTGGCTAAAGAATGTGTCGTATCTTGCATAGGCCACCGCCATTGGAAGTAAAGTCCGCACAGTTTGACCGAAATTGCCCGCAGGCGCCTATAACCCAAAACATGATATGGAGTATTGACGCTAAAGATTTACCTTAATGGTTAAGGCCAACTTCCCGCCCAATTGAAAAACGGTAAAATGCGGCCAA
This sequence comes from Candidatus Methylumidiphilus sp., assembly GCA_046089945.1. Lineage (GTDB taxonomy): Bacteria > Pseudomonadota > Gammaproteobacteria > Methylococcales > Methylococcaceae > Methylumidiphilus. The sequence continues at coordinate 3,567 of JBJSYU010000565.1, read as the reverse complement.
CGGCAATGATTTTTTGATTGGAGGCGGCGATGGGCTACGGGCGAGGGGCTTTAGGTTGGGCGGCGCTGGCTATCTTGCTATCTGCGGCAGGCTGCGCGGTAAATGTTGCCATCGGCGTCGGCAACACGCCAGCCAGCCCGGAGCGCAAGCCGCCCGCCAGCCCCGCCCCTTACCGCGAAAGCCCGCAAGCCTTCCGCCTGCCGACCTTATGAACCGCCAAACCCCAGGTTGACATCATGACTGAAGACATCCCCGCCCCCATCGCCGGCGCCGCGCAATTGAAAAAGCTGCGCAACGCCCTTGCCATCGCCCGCGGCCGCAAGCTGTTGTCCACCTTGCAACAAGAGGCCGAGTCCACCATCTCCCACGACCAGGCCAAGCGCGTCACCTACCTGACCGAACTGTTTTCGCGCATCCACCGCGAAATTTTCCATGATTGGAAAGACCAGGCCACCGCCAGCCACCGCCCCGGTGCCATGCCCGACGCCGAGACGCGCAAACGATTCCGCATGACCATCGAAGGCTTGGTGCTGAACGGCGGCGGCGCCCACGGCACCGAATTGTTCGACAGCAACGGCTTTGTGATCAAAACCCGCAACATCGCCGAGCGGCTGGCCAATTTCTACCAGAAAATGCGCATTGTCCGGCCGTTCAAATACGGCAACCGGCTGACCTTGGACGTGTTCATGATCGCCCTCGCCAACCTGCCGGCCTTCAAAGGCGTCTATGAACAAGGCATCGACTTCCGCCGGCTGGACGCCAAAGACGCCGTCGCCTTGCACGATTTGATGAGCGGCACCGACGACATCAAAACCGCGTTTGCGCATGCGCTAGACCCCAACCGCACCAAATGCCTGCAAAACGCCGCGAACGGCTATGGCAAATGGCCGGAAAACAAACGCCATGTCGCCAGTATCCCCTTCCTCTCGCATGTCACCGAAGACGGCACGGAATGCCTAGTCACTGTCAACGGCGGACTCGTGCCGCTGGCCAGTATCAAGCAGGAATTATTCGTCACCGGCATGCAAGTCGCCGACTTTCCGCTGAGCTTGTCGGAGAATGTCATCGGCTATCTGCCCGGCACGGCAGCGCTGCGGCAAGCGGGGAAACACGAGATTGACGGCATCCCTATCGGCGACACTGGCGCGGCCCCGCTATTCTGCTTAGATGTCAACCTGTTGACCGGCTTGCGCCATGCCAGTCACACCGAATTGCGCGAGCTATTAAAGGAATGCGAGGGCGATGAAGCGTCGGTGTTCCTATTGGCCAACAACCCTGAAATAAAAGCCAAGCTGCTGGCCGCCGCCGACGATATCAGGCTACAGCGGACGGTCGAAATCGCCTATGCGCGCTTAAGCAAAATCGCCCAGAAGCTGGCCGATGCGCAAGCCGCCATATTCCAAGGCAAAATCCCAGACGAACACCCTAAGCTGTTCATGAGCATGGGCGGCGCCGGCTCTGGCAAAACCGCTGTCGAGGAGATTGCCCGCGCCCAATGCGGCGACAACTTCGTCATCGCTTCGCTGGATGAATTCCGCAAATGCAGCGATTTATACACGGTGCTGACCGCCGCCAACCACCACAGCGACGATTATGTGTTTGTCGAACCGTTTGCCAACCGCCTGCGCGACAGCGTCGCCGACTACGCCCGTGAAAACCGCATTAACATTCTGTACGACGGCACTGGCATACCCTATAAGCCGCGTTATCATACCGTCGTCAACACCTTCAAGAAAGCCGGTTTCCACACCCAAATCGTCGCCATTGACGCCTTCATCGTCAAACCCGCCGGACGTGAGCATGAGCTGTCGCGCGCCGGCGTCATCCGCAGCGTCAAAGACCGTTTTGAAAAAACCGGCCGCGCCCTGCCCTGGGTTGTCACCGTCGATAAGCACATCCGCTCGCTTTGGGCGTTTCGGGAGGCGTTGGAACGTGAGTCGCTGGAGAAAATCGCCTTGTTCGCCAACGACGGCGAACGCGACCGGCATTATCTGGTGGCCGAATGCTTCGCGTTTTCCGACCAAGATATCCGTGATATGCAAGAGCGGCAAAAATCCGGCGAGTTGGCGGAATTCCTGCGGCGCACCGGCAAAACTTATTCGGGTGCCATACTCAAAACCTTAAGCCTAGGCGACGCCGACAAGCTGGATACGTTGCTCAGTCGCAATCCGGCGTTGGACGAAACCAATGTCGCTTATCAGGTGTACCACAGCCAATACGGCAACCGTGTGCTGGTTATTTACAATACCCGGCGCATGGTGGATTTTGTCGTCAAGCGTCAGTTAAACCCCAACGCCTCCGGCGAAGAAGGCTTGTTGCACAAACACGCCTCGCTGGCTTTTCATGTCGATCCTGGCAGCAAAGATCCCTGGATGATCCGGCTGCAAAATGCCAGCAGCGAAACCGACCCTTACGCGCCGTTTTAGCGCAGTGGCTTTCAGGAGTCCACGATGGAATTAAAGCTCCTCAATTCGCTGGCGGACGTGTCCCGGCAGCAGTGGAACACCCTAGTCGGCGATTACCCGTTCCTGCGCCATGAGTTTCTTTCTGCCTTGCATGACAGCGGCTGCGCCTCAGCGCAAACCGGCTGGAAACCGCTGTATTTGGGGCTGTGGCGCGACGGCAGTTTGGCGGGCGCCATGCCGTTGTATCTGAAAACCCATTCGCGGGGCGAGTTCGTGTTCGACCAGCAATGGGCGAATGCCTTTGAGATGCATGGCGTGGCGTATTATCCAAAATTGCTGTGCGCGGCGCCGTTCACCCCGGTCAGCGGCCCGCGCCTATTGGCGCATAATGACGCAGATCGGCGGTATTTGGCGCAAGGCGCGGTGGATTTGGCCGGGCGGCTGGGGCTGTCCTCGCTGCACATCCTTTTTCCCAATGAGGCCGACCGGCAAGTATTGCAGCGCATGGGGTTTATGCTGCGCGAAGGCATCCAATTCCATTGGCGTAACACAGGCTATGCCAGTTTCGAGGCGTTTTTAAGCGAACTTAACCACGACAAGCGCAAAAAGATTCGGCAAGAACGCCGCCGCGCACATGAGGCGGGATTATCATTTCGGTGGCTGCACGGTGCGGACATTAGCGGCCAGCAACTCGAATTCTTCCACCGCTGTTACGTCAACACCTATCAGGCGCATTGGTCTAAGCCGTATTTGAGTCTGGAATTTTTCCGCACACTGGTGCAAGTGATGCCGAAGAATCTCATGTGGGTGATGGCGGTGCGCGGCAATGATCCAGTCGCCTGCGCGATGAATGTCATCGGCGGCGGAACCTTATATGGCCGCTATTGGGGTGCTACGGAATTTGTCTCCGGGTTGCACTTTGAAACCTGCTACAGCCAAGCCATCGAATACTGCATCAGTCAGGGCTTGCAAGTTTTTGAGGGCGGGGCGCAGGGCATGCACAAAATGGCGCGAGGTTTGTTGCCTACGCCCACTTGGTCGGCGCATTGGATTGCCGACAGCCGTTTTGCCGAGGCCATTGCGCGCTTCTTGCGCGACGAGACTTCAGGCATCGAGCATTGTTTGGAAGAACTGGAACACCATACTCCATTCAAAAAGGTTT